>CAZTHM010000108.1:0-381 GCA_964613505.1 uncultured Acidobacteriota bacterium
AACTTGGCTGGGTTGCTCAACTGGCTATCGCGTTAGCACGGCAAATAGGCCGAGGACCAGGCCCACCAGCCACGCCACGGCGATGGCAGCCCCGAGAGCCGGCCCGGCCGTCAGGAAGGTGACGGTCACAAACTCCTGCAGGGTGTCGAACACGGCTTGACGGTTCATTGCAGACTCCCCGGCCGACGGGCTCCTGGGGTGAGATAACGACAATTTGTCACATTCCGCCGGCCTCTCCAACTTTTTGTCCGCATTTCACGCGCCAAACTCCTGGGCAGATTGTAGATCAATCGGAGGCCTTGTAGTAATATAGCAATTCTGCTATAGTCGGGGGAAGTTGGAGAGCGCTCTGCGGTGGGGGGGGATGGCGGGCGAATTCAG
>CAZTHM010000108.1:391-9936 GCA_964613505.1 uncultured Acidobacteriota bacterium
TGATGAGGTCGCAGCAGCCAAAGTGGATGCATTCATCGACCGGCTGCGGTTGTATGGAACTCGTATGCACGGCAAGTTCGTTCGGAAGCTGACCGAAAACATCATGGAGTTGCGCGTCAAACACTTCGACCGCATCTTTCGAGTGCTCTATCTTTATCAGCCCGGCCTGTTGATCGTGATCACCTCAGGCTTTCAGAAAAAGAAGGATGAGACACCGCGGGCTGAGATCGCGCGCGCCGAGGAACTTAGGGCACTCTGGCTGAAATTTCACAACCACTATCCCGAGTCTCCGCGCGGGCAGGCACGCGATTGAAGGAGGGGAATCAATGAAACGCGACCAACACAGCGAGTTCGTTGCAGAGCGAGCCCGGCGCAGCGCTCGCTATCGGCGGGCTTATCTCCATAATTTGCACCGAATCGACTTGGCCATGCTGGTGCGCGAGATGCGCGAGGCCGCGAAGCTGTCGCAGCAAGCGCTTGCCACCCGCGCCGGAACGACTCAGTCGGTTATCGCGCGGTTGGAAGACGCCGAGTACACGGGGCACTCGCTCAAGATGCTGGAGCGCATCGCCTCCGCCTGCGGCGTCAACCTGAAATTGCACGCCGAACGCAAACCCGACTTCGACCGCGAGGTGGCATTGGTGTGAGTTTCGCGTGGCAGCCGCCTCCAACTTGGAGGGGGCGATTTGCAACGGCTCGTCCGCACAGCTTAGACAAGTCTGACTCCCGATAGTTAAGCGAGGAGGAGGCTGTCCATAGTCGCGCACACCCCATCGTAAATCCAAGCTTCAGGCGGAGGCCTGACCATCAGGGTTGCGTGTCATGAACGAGCAACAGAATCTGGCCGTAATCTTACTACTTCCACGGCGGCTTCTCGGGCAGCAGCTTGTCAAATTCCGCGATGAGCGCGGTCTCGTAGTCGCCGGCGTAGGCGCCGTTGAAGAAGCGGTCGGCGGCTTCGTTGAGGAAGCGTTCCCAGGACGCATCTTCGCGGCCTGGATTGATGGGGTAGAAGAGAGCGCCATTGGCGCGCGCGGCGGCGAGGTCGCCGGGTGCATCGCCGATCATCAGCAACCGGTTTTTCTCGTACTTCTCTCCTGCCGCCAGCTTCAAGTGTTCTTTCTTGCTGCCCATCTCCTGTCCCGCGATGACGGCGGCGAACCTGGCGATATCGTGCTCCTGCCACTCGCGCTCCAGCGCCTCGCCGGGCGTTGCTGAGACGCAAATGACGTCGGCGTTTTTCGCGAGCTTCTCGACGCTCTCGCGGAAATATGGGAAGGGAGGGACACCCTCGACCATGTCGGCGATCGCCTTGTTGACGGCCTTGCTCCAGTCGAGCGTGCGTTTCAGCGCCGGGTCACCGGTCTTGGCGACCTCGGCTTCCAGGGCGGGATTGCCGAGCGTCGCGCCGGAATCGATCCACTTCTGCAGAGGCGCCCAGTCGGGGAGCTTCACGCCGCGGCGCATGGGCTCGGGCCAATCGCGCAGCAACTCCAGGGCCCGTGTGAGGGCGGGGAAGCGGTTGATGCCTCGCCACTTGGAATAGAGGTTCACGAATTCGGCCGCGGCGCGGGCGTATTTGGAGATCGCCTGCAGGTTCCAGTGCTTGATGATATTGGGGATGAAGCACTCTTTGTGCTTGATCTCCATGGTGTCGAAAACGCAGCCGTCGGAATCGATACCGACGAAATAAGAGTGCTGAGGTTTGAAGGCCAGTAATTTGTCTTTCGGAGACGCGTTCATGTCTTCCTCCGTGGAAGGTGACCAGGGGTTGTTCCGGACGCGAGGCTTGCCGCCCGAAACCGGCTCAGCATCTTAGCGCAGTTTGCTGGTGCCGGGAACTGGCTTGCAGCAGAGGCAAGGTGCGAGATGTCTTCATCGGGCTTGCAATTGGAGAGGCGGAAGTCTATACTTTAAATGGCGAACGCACATAGTGGGCGAAAGCCCACTTTTTAGTTAGCGCGCTTTTGAACCGAATTCGGCGCGCTGAGCGCTTAGTGTGTGTTCCCGAGTTACATCGAGATGGCTGTTGACCTGGAGAAGATCCGGCAAATTGCCGAGCGCGTGGTGACCTCGGAGGGCATGGCCCTGGTCGATGTCGAGCTGAAGGGTGGGCGGTTTAATCCACTGCTCCGAATTTACATCGATAAGCGCGAGGGGGTCTCCCATGGTGACTGCCAATTGGTAAGCGAGCAGGTCAGCGCCATCCTGGATGTCGAGGATCCGTTTGCGGGCCGCTATGTTTTGGAAGTCTCCTCGCCGGGTTTGGACCGGAAGCTGGTCAAGCCGAGCGATTATGTGCATTTCGCCGGACGGCGCGCCCGTTTGGTGCTGCGCGAGCCGGTGGGTGATCAGAAGGTCTTTGAAGGTCGCCTGGCGGGATTCGAGGACGGCCGGGTGCGCGTTGATTTGGGCGGGGCCGGCGTGAGCGAATTCGAGCTCTCGAACATTTCGAAAGCGCAGTTGATTGTGGAACTGTAAGGAGCCGGGATTCAGATTTCGGGGTTGGGGATTCGGGACGAAAGCGGCGATCCGCAAGGGTCAGGACTTTCTCCCGAATCCCGAATCCCGAGTCCCGTAAGTTGGGGGTAAGACGTGACAACAACGACGCCGAGTCTTCTTTTCCAAACGATCGATCAGCTCAGCCGGGAAAAGGGCATCGACGCGCAGATCATCATTGCTGCGGTTGAAGATGCCATCCTGGTGGCGACCCGGAAATATTACAAAAGCAATGAGGATCTGCAGTCGCACTTCAACAAAGAGACCGGCGCGGTGGAAGTGCACGCGGTAAAGAAGATTGTGGAAGCAGTTGTCGACCCCAATCTGGAGATCTCCATCGCCGAAGCACGGAAACTTAATCCCGACGCGGCCGTGGATGGCGAAGTCCGCATCCTGAAGAAAACCGACGTTCTGGGCAGGATCGCGGCCCAGACGGCGAAACAGGTTATCTTCCAGAAGGTCCGCGAGGCGGAGCGTGACACCGTTTACGCCGAGTATAACCAACGCGTGGGCGAGCTGGTGAATTGCACCGTGAAGCGGATCGAGGGTCCGGACATCATCGTTGACTTGGGCCGGACGGAAGCCCGGATACCGCGCAAGGAGCAGTCCCGTCTGGAGAGTTACCAGATTGGTGAGCGGCTGCGCGCCGTGATCATCATGGTGGACCGCGCGGCCCGCGGACCGCAGGTCGTCGTCTCTCGGGCGGACGCGTCGCTGGTGGCGTGCCTGTTCGCGATGGAAGTGCCGGAAATCTACGACGGCACGGTGGTCATCCGAGCGATGGCGCGCGAGGCGGGCGAGCGGACCAAAGTTGCGGTCTTTTCCAAGGATGCCGACGTCGATTGCGTGGGTGCTTGCGTGGGCATGAAGGGCATGCGCGTGCAGTCGATCATCCGCGAGCTGCGCGGCGAGAAAATTGACATCATCGAGTTCAACGACGACCCCGTGAACTTCGCCGCCAATGCGCTCAGCCCGGCCAAGATCAATCACGTTTCCATTGTGGACACGGATCAGAAGCATCTGGAAGTGATCGTCGACGACACACAGTTGTCGCTGGCCATCGGCAAGAAGGGCCAGAACGTAAGGCTGGCGGCGAAGCTTTTGGGCTGGCGCATCGACATCAAGAGTGAGGAAGAGAAGCGCCAGGAGATCGAGTCGCAGATGGCGCAGATGGCCCTGCGCGGCGCTCCCGTCAGCAACCTGGTGGGACTGGGTGAAAAGACCTTGCAGAAGCTGCGCGACCACGGCGTCGAGACCGTCGAACAGCTTGCGCAGATGACGCCGGACGAGCTGACGCAAATCCCAGGAATTGGCGAAAAGACCGTGGAACGAATCCGTCGCGTGGTAACGGATTATTTCGAAGAGGCGCAGGAGACCAGCGAGACGGTTGAAGAAGCGCCGCCGGCGGCCCTTGAAGTGGCGAGCCCCGAGGCGGCAACCACAAGCGAAGCTGCTGCCGAGGCGCCCGCGCCCCCATCCGCTGTCGAGGAGGCCCCGGTCGTTGAGGTTCCATCCGCAGCGGAGGAGGCTCCAGTTGCTGAGGCTGTGTCTGAGGTTCCGGCCGAGACCGAGCCGGCGACATCCGGCGAAGGAGAGAAAACAGAATGAGATAAACACGTGTTGCTCCGACCGGCAGGGCGGGAGACGATGTCCCGCCGTGGCGGTTGAATCAGGGAGAGAATGAGGGGAAATGGGAAAGATTCGAATCAACGATCTGGCGCGGGAACTGGAAATCAAAAGCAAAGCGATTACTGACTATCTTCCCGAGCTGGGGGTTACGGATAAGCGATCGCACTCCAGCGCGCTCGAGGACGACGTTGCCGACAAGGTGCGCGCGCATTTCCGCGAGCCGAGTGGCGAGGCCCCTGTCGAGGAAACACCCGAGCCGGCCAAGCCAACGCCGGTTGCCGCCCCGACGGTCCAGGCTGCCGCACCGGTCAAGAAGATTGTGGAGCTCCACCCCGTCCCGGAATTACGGCCGTTGACGAAAACTTTGGCCGAGATTAAGGCGGAAGCGCGTCGTTCTGTCGCGCCGCCTCCGCCGCCCCCTCCGCCTCCTGCACCGCGAGTTTCGACGTCGTTGGAGCGTTCGGCTGGTGCCCGCGTCGCACCGCCCGCGGCCGCTGGACCTGTCACACCTCCCGCAGGAATTTCCAGAGCTGTTCCCCGGCCAGCGACAGGACCTGCAGCGCCGAGGACAGCGGAAGTTCCCTTAGCTCCCACTGCCAGAGCCGCGCCCGGAGCCGAAGCGGCGGGGTCGGCGAAGGCCGCCGAAGCACTTGCCGGGAAGACCGCCCGTGGGGGGCGGACAGGACGCAGATCGGACTCCGCTTCCAGCCAGCCGATCTATCAGCCCGCGATTACTCCCAAGGGAGGCGCTCCCCGCCTGCCCATTGGCAGGCGTCCGGGCGAGCCGCGGCCGATGCATCCAACCGCCGCGCGGCCCTCCTCGGCCGGACCTGCGGGTGCGCGTGGTGGAGCCCCCTCGATGCGCACGGCCACTCCCCATGTGCGGCCCCTGCCCCGCGGGATACCGTTCGCACCCCCGCGCCCCTTGGTGCCGGAAGAAATCCCCATTACGCGAAAGATCACCATCACCGAAGGCATCGCGATCAAAGAGCTTTCAGAAAAGTTGGAAGCGCGCGCCAAGGACGTCATCAAACGGCTGCTGGAGAAGGGGATTTTCGCGACGATCAACCAGACGCTCGACAGCCAGACGGCCACGGAACTGGCTCGCGGTTTCGGCGCCGAAGTGGCGGTCATCAGCTTTGAGGACGAAGTCATCCACGAAGTGGAAGAGTCCGACCGGCCCGAGGACCTGGTTCCTCGCGCCCCCGTCGTCACTGTCATGGGCCATGTGGACCACGGCAAGACCTCGTTGCTCGATGCCATTCGCGAGACCAGCGTTGCCGCCCGTGAGGCGGGAGGAATCACCCAGCACATTGGCGCTTATCAGGTCGAAGCGCAGAATCGCAAGATTGTGTTCCTGGACACACCGGGTCACGAAGCATTCACCATGATGCGCGCCCGAGGGGCCAAGGTGACGGATATCGTGGTCCTGGTTGTGGCGGCGGACGACGGTGTTATGCCGCAGACGCTGGAAGCCATCAACCACGCGCGCGCGGCGAAAGTTCCCATCCTCGTCGCCATCAATAAGGTTGACAAGCCGGATGCGCTGCCCGAGCGCGTCAAGCGCCAGCTTGCCGATCACGGCCTGATGCCGGAAGAGTGGGGCGGCGAGACGGTTACCGTCGAAGTCTCCGCCAAGCAGAAGAAGAACCTCAACCTGCTGCTGGAGATGATCCTGCTGGTTGCGGACCTCCAGGCGCTCAAGGCCAATCCCAAGCGGCTGGCCAGCGGAACCGTTTTGGAGGCGAAACTGGATCGCGGACGGGGGCCGGTGGCCACCGTGCTGGTGCAGAATGGGACGCTGCGCGCAGGCGATTCCTTTATCGTCGGCTCGATCTACGGCAAGGTTCGCGCCATGCTGGACTATCGTGGAAAGCCGCTGCATGCGGCCCCACCCTCGACGCCCGTCGAGGTGCTGGGTTTGGAGGACGTGCCCCAGGCCGGGGACCGCATCCTGGCCAGCGCCGATACCGCCAAGGCGCGGCAGATTGCCTTGCATCGCCAAGCCAAGGCGCGCGAAGCCGCGCTGGCCAAGAGCGCCCGCTTGACCCTCGAGATGTTGCACGCGCAACTGGCCGCTGGGGATGTGAAAGAACTTCCGCTCATCATCAAGGGCGACGTGCAGGGTTCGGTCGAAGTCTTGACCGACACGCTCAACAAGTTGAGCACGGCGCGGGTAAAGATCAAGGTCATCCATGCGGGCGCGGGAGCGATCACCGAATCCGACGTGTTGCTGGCTTCGGCCTCGAATGCGGTCATCATCGGGTTCAACGTCCGGCCGGAGCGCAAGGCGACCGAGCTCGCCCAGCTCGAGCGCGTGGATATTCGCCTGCACACAATTATTTACAACGTCACCGACGAGATTAAGAAGGCCATGACGGGGCTCCTGGCGGTTACCGTCAAGGAGGTCTCCCTCGGCCACGCCGAAGTCCGCGATACCTTCCGCATCACGAAGGTCGGGACCATCGCCGGGTGCGCGGTTCAAGACGGCAAGCTCACACGCGAGGCCAAGATCCGCCTGCTCCGCGACAACGTGGTCGTGTACGAGGGTAAGGCGAAATCGCTCCGGCACTTCAAAGAGGACGTCAACGAAGTGCGGAATGGGATGGAGTGCGGCATCGGACTGGAGAACTACAACGATGTGAAAGTCGGCGACGTCATCGAGGCCTACGTGGTCGAGAAGGTTACCGAGCCCGCACTGGTCTGAAGAGTGGTGTCGGGAGCACAAACTGCCATGCCAGTCGGTGTGCTGACCCTGGAAATCCAAATCCCCTACTCGCACTCCCTGAAAGAAAAGAGAGCTGTCCTGAGGAAGATGCGCGATCGGCTACGGGCGCGCTTCAACGTCGCCGTCGCTGAGCTCGACCACCAGGACGTCTGGCAGCACGCGACCCTTGGCGTGGTTTCAATCTCCAACAGCCAGCCCCTGCTGGAATCGCTCTTCCGGCAGGTGCTCGCGGAGGCAGAGAACATCCTCGGCGACGACGTCTCCAGCCACGAGCTGGAAATCTTTTGATTGACTCATTGATTCATTTTTTCATTGACCCATTGCATCGCACAAGGAACTCCCTGCGAAGGAGAGAAAGCCTTCCATCGAGCGGGAAATGGATCAATGAGCCAATGATCCGATGGAGCAATGGTGTTTGATCATCGTCACGAGCGTCTCGCCGATCAGATCCGCATCGAAGTCGCGGAGTTGATCGAGAGTGAGTTGAAAGACCCTCGCATCGGGTTTGCCGCCGTTACGCACGTGGACCTGAGCCCCGACTTGCGCCATGCGCGGGTGCTGGTCTCAGTGATGGGAGACGATGACTCGCAGGGTGAGACGCTGGCGGGGCTGGCTGCGGCGGCGGGTTATGTGCGCCGGGAAATCGTCCAGCGCTTGCGTCTGCGGCGTGCCCCGGAGCTGGTCTTCGCCTTGGACCACGAAGGGCAGCGGGCGGAACGAGTTGAGACACTGCTGAAGGACCTCCAAAAAGAAGAAGATTAGCCGCCGGCCGCCAGTCTTCGAAAGCACTCTTGCCCCATGCCTGAATGCAAAACGGAATTCTCGGGAGTCCTGGTCATCGACAAGCCTGCCGGGCTGACCTCACACGATGTGGTCGCCCGAGTGCGGCGCATCCTGCAGATCCGCCAAGTGGGCCACTTCGGAACCCTCGACCCGTTTGCCACGGGCGTCCTGCCTCTGTCAGTCGGGAAGGCGACACGTTTTGCTCAGTTTTATCTCAAGTCCCGTAAGGCCTACGAAGGAGCAATCCAGTTCGGCGTCTCAACCGACACCTACGACGCCACGGGCAAGCCAACGTCCGGCCCGGTGGCGGCTCAGCTCGATGAGGGCGCGCTGAACAAGGTGTTGCCGGAATTCACTGGACGGATCTTGCAGACACCCCCGCCCTTTTCGGCTAAGCACGTGGGCGGGACACGGGCCTATGAGCTGGCGCGCCAGAACAAGCCCGTCGATTTGAAGCCTGTCGAGGTTGAAATCTACGCCTTGGAATTGCTGGGCATCGAGGGTGTGAGAGTCCGATTTGCCGTCGAGTGCTCCGGCGGGACTTACGTGCGCGCGATCGCCCACGACCTGGGCCGGAGAATTGGATGCGGCGCTCACTTGGCTCAGCTCCGGCGTACCGCGGTCGCGGAGTTCAAGGAGAGCCGCGCGGTGACGCTGGAGAAACTCGAATCGGCGGCCCAGGAAGGAAAAATTGAAAGTTGCATAGTTCCCCTTGAAGCTCTGTTGCCGGACTTCCCGGAATTGGTCGTCCACGGACGGGAGGAAAAGAACGTCTGCCACGGGCACACGTTTCAGCTCGCACAGGCCCTCCGCTCCGGACGCGGGGCCGGCGGCGCCCAGGTTGCGCCGAGCCTGCTGAAAATCCTCGGTTCCGAGCGCCGCCTGATTGCAGTTGCCCGGCATGTCTCCGGCGCCATTTATCACCCCGATTTGGTACTCGTCTGACCTCGCGCCTGCCAGCGCTCCAGGATGGCTGCCGCGGTTTCGCGCGCCGCGTGAGGACGCGCCAACGCCTGCGCGCGGGCGCGCATCTTATCGAGTTCCTGCCTATTCGCCAGCAAGCGCGAAATCACCGCCGCAAGTTCTTTGGGCCGCCTTACCCAGAAACCCACGCCCCACTTTTCGATCAAGGCACAGGCCCGCACCTCCGCGCCGGGCAGGGGATCGAGCGCCAGCAGTGGAAGGCCGGAATTGATCGCCTCAGTGATCGTCATCCCGCCGGGCTTGCTCACCAGAAGATCCGCGGCGGCCAGCCACTCGTGCATGTTGTTCACCCAGCCCAAGACACGGAAGTGCGGCCGATCCTGCAAGTGGCTGCGGAGTTCCTCCTCCATGCGCTGATTCCTGCCGGTGATGAACACTGCTTGGAAGGGGCTCGCGACCTTTACGAGTTCCGCAACAATCTGGCGCGGCTTGCCGTGCCCTCCTCCGCCGAACAGAACCAGCACCACGGGAATGCCTTGCTCCACCCCTAGCCGGGCGCGAACTTCAGCGCGGTCGGGCAGTGAACCGAATGCCGGGTCGATAGGAACTCCACACGGCAGGATCTTGGCGGGCGGCACGCCAGCCTCCACTAATTGCGCGGCAACATCGCCCGGCATGATCGGATAGAGATCGACTTCCGGCTGCGCCCAGGGTCGGTCCACGTCCACGCCTGCCGTAGCGCCGACCAGGAAATAATCGGCACGGGATTCCCGCTTGTGCATGGCCGCGAGTTCGCACATGCCCACCTCAGTGGCGATGACGATGTCTGGTTTGAACCGCTCGATCAATCGAAACAACCCGCTGCCCCCACGGCGGTAAAGCCATCCAGGCCCGGTCGAGGTGTGGCTGTGCTGTTTGCTTTCAATCCACCCCCACAGTCCCGGCCAGTATTTCAGCGGGATTTCGTAGGAATCGTAGTAGG
>CAZTHM010000109.1:0-9906 GCA_964613505.1 uncultured Acidobacteriota bacterium
ACGAAACAGATGTTCTCTCCGTCTTGCCCCAACTGAAGACCGGCTCCAAGGATGATCTGAGTGTCCGCCTGCTCGAGGGCCTTGCCACTCGGAATCTCGCGTCTTCCAGTTCGTTGCGGCAGCTCGCAAAACTCTATAAACAGCAAAAGCGTTGGCATGAGGCACGATCAACTTTGGAGAAAGTCGCCCAGATAGAAGGGAACCTGGTTCCGGTGCTCCTCGACTTGGCTTTCGTGGCCAATGAGCAGGCAGACCGCAAGGGTGCCCTCGGATACCTCGCCCACGCCCGCGACCTCGAGCCGGAAAACGCCGCCGTCCACTTCTTTTTTGGCATGGTTTGCGTGGAGGAGAATCTGGCCCAGGAAGCCTACGTTTCCCTCAAAAAGGCCCTGAGCCTCAGCCCGGACAATCCTTACTACAACTACGCTTTCGGGGCTGTGGCGCTTCAGCGTGACGACCCTCGCGAGGCGATTCCGGCCTTCCAGAAGTATTGCGAATTAAAGCCCCAGGACCCGCGGGGCAGATTCTCGCTTGGAGTAACATATTTTTTCAGCCGGGATTACGACATGGCGAAGGAGCAATTTCAGGCCGTGACCGGTTTCAAGGAGACGGCAGCCGCCGCCCACTATTATCTCGGCCGGATGGCTAACCAGGAGGGCGACTTCTCGCTCGCTGGTCGCGAGCTCAAATCGGCTCTGGAGGCCGACCCAAAATACCCCGACGCCCACGCGGAACTCGGCGTCTTATACATGAAACAGCGCGAGTTCGCTCGGGCAGAGGAGTCCTTCCGGCAGGCCCTAGAACTCGACCCTGACAACTATAACGCCAATTTCAATCTTATGGTCATGTACCACCGGACGAAGGATGAACGGGCCAGCGCCCAGACCCAACGGTTTGAGGAGATCAAGAAGCGCCGCGCCGAGCGGCAATTGGAGATGCTAAGAACCATAGAAGTGCGCCCATGAACTTCAGGCTGCAAGTTGACAGCTTCCGCACGCAGGGTCCAGACTTTCTGCCTGAGAGGATGGTTGGCACGGCGGACATTCCGAGAGCGATCATGAGAGACCGCTGCGGGCCAAGTAGACCAATCCGTTGCGCTGCCGGAATTTGCGTACTGGCGGGAATCCTCTCTTCCACGAGCCTGCTCCGAGGCGAACCCGAGGGGGTGCTCGAAAAGAGCACTCGGGCACTTTACCGCGGGGACTTTGCCGAGGCCTCGTCTCTGGCCGCGAATTACCTGAAGACCCATCCCCAGGCGCCCGCGGCTCTGATTCTCCTGGCCCGGTCGGAAATGGCTCAGGGCAATTACGATTCCGCCTATCAGAGGCTTCTGAAAGCCCGGCGATTCGACCCCAGAAACATCGACGCTCTTTATTTCCTGGCTCAGGTCTGCCGTATCCTCTCTCAAGCGGAATACCAAGCCCTATACGAAATGGCACCGGACTCGGAACGGGTGCATCAACTCCTCGCCGAGTCTTACCGAGCACAGCAGAATGTCGCCAAGGCCAAAGAGGAATATCAAGCCGCACTGAGATTCAATCCTCAATCGGTGGAAATCCTCGACATTCTGGGGAACCTGAATCGCTCCGAGTTTCGGTTCCAAGAGGCGGTGTCCTTCTATTCTCGCGCCTCGGAGATCGCGCCGCGCGACTATGACAGTGCGTACGGGCTGGGAGCCTGCTATCTCTATCTCCAGCAAAACGACGAGGCGATCAAGCACCTGCAACGCGCGGTGGCGATTGACCCCGAGTCAGCTCCCGCCCGCCTGGCTTTGGGTGACGCGTTGCTCCGCATCGGCAAGGCTGCGGAAGCAGTGGAAGAGCTGAAAGCGGCTGCCACTCTTGAGCCCAAAATGCGTCAGGCCTACACGCTGCTGGCCAGGGCATACGAAAAGTTGGGTCGAAACGACGAAGCCTCCGAGGCCTTGCGAAAATCCAACGAACTTTCGCGTCTGGAAAGCAAGGCCCGTGAAGGGAACCTCGCCGCCAGCGATCCGGACGGGCCGTCGTCAGCGGATTCTGACGAGAGTTCGCAGGAGAATCTCCAGAAATGAAGTCCATTGTGACAGCGAAACGCCGGGGAACAGACTCTCCATGCTCCAGGTCAAGGCTGGCTGGCCTGAGCGTCTGCGTGGCCGCGCTGATCCTCGTAGCGGGTAAGCTGGCGGCAGCACAACAAGCTACCTCCCTTCCGGCCTCGCTGGAGCGGCTGTTCGCTGAGGGCGTCCAAGCGCAGAAAGCCGGGCAACTCGAGGTAGCGGAAAAGGACTTTCTCGAAGTCCTTCGCCAGGGCGGCAAGGTTTCGTTCGTCTACAACAACCTGGGGATCGTTTACCAGATGCGGGGCGAGCATTCGCGAGCAGTCGAGCAATTTCGAGAGGCGGCGCGTCTGCAGCCCGACTACGCACCGCCGCGAATCCTCATGGGCGCTAGCCTTTTGGCCATGGGGAAGGTTGCGGAGGCAACTCGCCAGTTGGAACTGGCCGTGAAACTCCAACCCAAAGAACCACTGGCGCGGCTGCAGTTGGCCAAAGCGTACGCTCGCGCGGAGAACTTCCTTGGCCGAACCGAACAACTCCGAACCCTGCGCAAGCTGGCTCCTCCGGAGCCTGAATACGCCTATCAGTTGGGCGATGCCTACTTGAAGCTGGCGGGCTGGTGCGCTCAGGAAATGGAGCGAATTGATCCACGCTCGGCTCGCGTCCATCAGATGCTGGGTGAGGAATTCCGTGTTCAGCCGGGAAGGATCGAGCGGGCGATACGTTCTTTTCAGCGAGCCGCTCGGGCCGACCCGAAACTGCCCGAGATTCATCTGGCGCTGGCCGAGATTTATTTCGAACAAGGCAAGGTTGCCGGCGCTCAAACCGAGATCGAAAAGGAACTGGCCATTGTCCCGGAAAGCTCGGCCGCGCTGGCGGTGAAACAAAGACTCCCGTGCCGACAGCCAGCGTCGCAGTAACAGCCGCCGGCCGCAATCAAAACTCTCGTGAAGCGTGTGCTGAACATTACCGGAATCGCTCCCCTGCTCTGGGCGTTTGCAGTGGCTGGAGCTATGGGCCAAGTGCCGGCGGAGAAACCGGCCTCGCCGCCTCCGCCCGCCGCCTCGACGCTCGCGCTCGACCCCCAGCAACGCGACGCCCTGGAACGGGCAATCAAAGCTCGTGATTACGAGAGTGCGGAAAAGCTGCTGGTGGCCGAGATTGATCAGAAACCTGAGTCGCCGGAACTGCTGAAGTTCCTGGGAAGTGTATTCTTCCTGGACGGCAAATACTTGAATACCGCCATCGCCTTGAAAAAGGCGGAAGCGCTTAAGCCACTCGACAATTCCAGCCGTTTCACCCTGGCCCTCGCCTACATCACCCTGAACCATCGCGACTGGGCTCGCCCGGAACTCGAAAAACTTGCGCGGTCAGAATCCCAGAACGCGCTCTATTCCTATTGGCTGGGACGAATTGATTATGATGCGATGCAGTTCACCGCTGCCGTTTCTAATTTCACCAAGGCCCTCCAACTCGACCCCGAGTACATGAATACTTACGACAACCTGGGACTCTGCTACGAGGCCCTGGGGAAATACGACGCGGCAATCAAAACGTATCAGGAAGCCATCCGCCGGAATCTGCAGAAAGCGTCGCCCTCGCCCTGGCCGCCGTTGAATCTGGGCACTCTGCTCATCAAGTTGCAGCGGCTGGAGGAAGCCGAACCCCTGCTGCGCGAATCCCTTGGCTACGATCCCCGTTTTCCCCAGGCGCACTATCAATTGGGCTTGCTCCTCGAGAAACAAAAAAAGGACAGCGCGGCCGTCGAGGAACTCCGCCAGGCCGCCACTCTGAAGCCCGATTACGCCGAACCGCATTACGTTCTGGGGCGGATCTACCAGCGCCAAGGCGATACCACGAACGCGGAAGCCGCCTGGACCACGTTCCAAAAACTGAAAAAGGAAGACCCGAAAGAACGCCCGCATTAGTGCCGTTCCAACTAAGTTCAGTCAACCCGAAGGTTTTCTACTGTAGGCGCGGGCCTTGCTCCGGCCCTTTTGCGGCTAGCTTCAAAAAGTTGGAACGGCATGAGTCTCCCATCTCAGCAGCGCGTGACACGCTCCGTGGTCGTGATATGCTAATTCTTTCGAGTGACCACCAGTTTCATCGCCTGGGCGGCGGCCCATCCCTGCCCAACCGGGGATTCTCAGTTGAGCCCGCAAACCGGACGACCGTTGTGAGCAGAGTCGTGATCGCCCCATGAGGAATCATAGAAGGATGAGTGATACACCGCGTGTGGAACCCACCGACCTGGAAATGACGGAAACCCGCGAGTGGCGGGAATCCCTGGACTACGTTTTGCAGCAAAGCGGCCCGGAGCGTGTGGCGCGGCTGCTGCGCGAGCTTCAGATTCATGCCCGGAAGGCCGGCGTCGACATTCCGTTCACCGCCAACACCCCCTACATCAACTCGATTCCCGCCGACAAGCAGCCCCCGTTCCCCGGCAACCGCGAAATCGAGCGGCGCATTAAGAGCCTGATCCGCTGGAACGCTATGGCCATGGTGGTGCGAGCCAATCGCGAAGAGTCCGGCATCGGCGGTCACATTTCCACCTATGCCTCCGCCGCCACGCTGTATGAAGTTGGTTTCAACCACTTTTTCCGAGCACGGGGCGAGCAAGGCGACGGAGACATCATTTATTTCCAGGGTCACGCTTCTCCGGGGATCTACGCTCGGGCTTTTCTCGAAGGCCGCCTTTCGGTCGAGCAGCTCGAGAATTTCAGGAGGGAATTGCGGCCCGACGGCGGGCTCTCTTCTTATCCGCACCCCTGGCTCATGCCCAACTTTTGGGAATTTCCCTCGGTCTCCATGGGGCTGAGCCCGATCATGGCGATTTACCAGGCGCGCTTCATTCGTTATATGGAGGACCGCGGGCTGAAGGAGCCCTCGGATCGCAAAGTCTGGGCATTTCTCGGCGACGGCGAGACCGACGAACCCGAATCGCTGGGCGCCATTACGCTCGCTTCGCGAGAGAAGCTGGACAACCTCATCTTCGTTATCAACTGCAATCTCCAGCGGCTCGACGGCCCGGTGCGCGGCAATGGCAACATCGTTCAGGAACTGGAGGCCATTTTCCGCGGCGGCGGTTGGAACGTCGTCAAAGTCCTGTGGGGCGACGATTGGGACCCGCTGCTCGCCAAAGACAGCGACGGCATCCTCGCCAAGCGCATGGGCGAAATCGTGGACGGCGAGTACCAGCGATATTCGGTGGATACGGGCGCCTATGTCCGCGAGCACTTTTTTGGAGCCCATCCGCAGCTCCAGGAAATGGTCAAGAACCTCTCCGACCAACAGCTCAGCAAGTTGCGGCGCGGCGGCCACGACCCCGAGAAAGTCTATGCCGCCTATAAAGCGGCGGTGGAACATCGCGGCGCGCCTACCGTCGTCCTGGCGCGCACGATCAAGGGTTACGGCTTGGGTGAGGCCGGCGAAGGCAAGAACATCACTCATCAGCAAAAGAAAATGAATGAAGAAGAGCTGCGAGAGTTTCGGAGCCGCTTTGGAATTCCCATTTCGGACGAGGACGTTGCCCAGGCTCCCTTCTACCGGCCTCCTGACGACAGCCCGGAGATGCAGTACCTGCACGCGCGCCGCCGGGCGCTGGGCGGCTACGTCCCCGCGCGCACACCCCATTGCATAAAGCTGGAAGTGGATTTGGAGGGAACCTTCGAGGAGTTCTACAAAGGCACCGAGGGCCGCGAGGCTTCGACCACCATGGCCTTCGTTCGCATGCTTTCGAAATTGCTCCGGCACCCGGAAATCGGCAAGCTGGTCGTCCCCATCGTCCCCGATGAGGCGCGGACGTTTGGGATGGAAGCTCTCTTCCGGCAAGTCGGCATCTATTCGCATGTCGGCCAACTCTACGAGCCCGTGGACAAAGAAACGCTTCTCTACTACAAGGAGGCGAAAAACGGTCAGATCCTCGAGGAGGGAATCACCGAGGCGGGCTCAATCGCCTCCTTCATCGCTGCGGGCACGGCTTGCCTGACTTACAGCATCAACGCCATTCCCTTTTTCATCTTCTATTCGATGTTCGGATTGCAGCGGGTCGGCGACCTGATCTGGGCCGCCGCCGACTCGCGCTGCCGCGGCTTTCTGCTGGGCGGGACTGCGGGCCGAACGACCCTGGCCGGCGAAGGCCTCCAACATCAGGACGGGCAAAGCCACTTGCTCGCCTACCCCGTCCCCAATTTGATGGCTTACGATCCCGCCTTCGCCTACGAAATCGCGGTCATCATTCAGGAGGGAATTCGCCGAATGTACGACGACGGCGAGAGCATCTTCTATTACCTTACCCTCATGAACGAGAACTACGAAATGCCGGCGATGCCCCCAGGCTCGGCCGACGGCATTCTCAAGGGGATGTACCGCGTCAAGCCCTCGGAGAACACGCAGTCCAAGTTGCGCGCGCAACTCTTGGGCAGCGGCGCCATCCTCAACGAGGCGCTCAAAGCCCAGCGAATCCTGGACGAGAAATACGGCGTCGCCGCCGACGTGTGGAGCGTGACCAGCTACAAGCAACTCTACCGCGACGGTCACGACACCGAGCGCTGGAACCACCTGCACCCTGCCGAGACGCCTCGAGTTCCTTACGTCACAGCTTGCCTCCAAGACGCGCCGGGGGTTTTCGTGGCCGCATCGGATTACGTGAAGGCGCTGCCCGGTTCCATCTCGCGATGGGTCCCGGGGCGGCTGGCATCGCTAGGAACCGACGGCTTCGGCCGCAGCGAATCGCGCGCCGCGTTGCGCGATTTCTTCGAAGTCGATGCCCGCCATATCACCCTGGCCACGCTCGGCGCACTCCATCGGGAATGCAAAGTTCAAATCGAGGTTGTTCAGCGGGCAATGCGGGATTTGGAGATCAATCCGGAGAAGGTCAATCCCGTTTTGGCGTAGAGGTCCATTCGACCATGGCGACTGAGTTCAGGCTTCCCGAATTGGGCGAAAACATTGCCGCCGGTGATGTTCTCAAAGTTCTCGTTTCTCCCGGTGACTGGATTTCTAAAGACCAGCCGGTGCTGGAGCTGGAGACTGATAAGGCGACGATCGAGGTCCCTGCTCCCTCGAGTGGGACGGTGATGGCTGTCCACGTGAAGGAAGGGCAGAAGCTCCAGGTGGGTGGGCTCATCATTACCATCGAAGAAGTTGCGGGAGCAAAAGCCGGGAAAAAAGGAGAGCCCGCGCAGGCGACGGCTGAAGCCAAAAAATCCGCCGCAACGACTCAGCCGGCTCAGGCGTCCGGCCCACCCAAGCTCGGGGACAAGGCAGCGAAGGCCGCGGCCATTCCACTTGCCCCAGCGCCGCCCGCCCCGACGCCCGCACCATCTCGCCCTCAGACCGAGCCGAAGGTTTCGCGTGCCGCCGCTCCGGCGACCCCCTCGGTCCGCAGATTGGCGCGCGAACTGGGCGTCGAAATCGACTCTGTGACGGGCACTGGTCCCGGTGGACGCATCAACGAAGAAGACGTCAAAGCCTACGTCAAAGCGCTGATGAGCCGCCAGACAGCCGCCGAGCCGACCTCGGCGCCTACGGCCATTCCCCTTCCCGACTTCTCCAAGTGGGGCGCAATTGACCGACAGCCGATGCGCAGCGTGCGGCGCAAAACCGCCGAGCACCTGAGCCGCGCCTGGTCCACGATTCCCCACGTCACCAACCATGACAAGGCCGACATCACTGAACTCGAACAACTGCGAAAGAAGCTGGAAGCGCAGACCGCGGCGACGGGCGTCAAGATCTCGGTGACGGCGATTGCCGTCAAGGTGATCGCCTCGGCGCTCAAGGTCTTTCCGCAGTTCGCGGCCAGCGTCGATCTGGCGCGCCAAGAGATCATCTACAAAAAGTACGCGCACATCGGCGTTGCAGTCGATACCGACCGCGGCTTGCTGGTGCCGGTCATTCGCGAGGCGGATAAGAAGAGCATTCTCGAACTCTCGGTGGAATTGGCGCAACTCGCAGAACGCGCTCGAAACCGTAAGACCACCCTGGAAGAGATGGAAGGCGGTGTGTTTACCATTTCCAACCTGGGCGGCATCGGCGGTACGCATTTCTCCCCCATCGTGAATTGGCCGGAAGTTGCCATCCTGGGAATCTCGCGCGGGCGCATGGAGCCGGTTTTCATCAACGGCCTCTTTCAGCCGCGACTGTTGCTGCCGCTTTCGCTTTCCTACGATCACAGGGTGATCGACGGGGCCGACGCCGCGCGATTCCTGCGCTGGGTGGTTGAGGCGCTCGAACAACCCAACTTGTTGCCATTCGAGGGATGAGCGCACTTAGGCATGTCATCCTGAGTGGAGTCCGTCGCCATGGGAAAAGGAAAGGCCTCGCAGATGTCATCCTGAGCGGAGTCCGTCAACTGACGGACGCAGCGAAGGATCTGCAGTAGTTCAGCAAACTACAGAGATCCTTCGCTTACGCTCAGGATGACAAACGAGAAACACCTCCAACGGTGGACACCGGAGCACATCAATGAGCGATAAGACCAGCAGCACCCAACTTGCCGTTGTCGGAGCCGGCCCCGGCGGCTACGCCGCGGCCTTCCTGGCCGCCGACCTCGGAATGCAAGTGACGCTCATCGACGCCGAGGCCAACCCCGGCGGCGTCTGCCTCTATTACGGGTGCATTCCTTCCAAGGCTCTCCTCCATGTGGCGGAGGTATTGAACGAAGCGCGCCACGCCGCCAACTGGGGAGTGGAGTTCTCCGAACCGAAAGTCGATCTCGACAAGCTGCGCGCCTGGGGGCAAGGTGTGGTACGGAAATTGACCGGCGGGCTCGGGCAACTCTCCAAGCAACGCGCCGTCAAATACATTCAGGGCCACGCGAGCCTCGTGGGTTCCCGCACGCTGCGCATTCAGAAAACCACAGGAGGCGAAGAGCAGCTTTCCTTCGACAACATCATTCTCGCCACCGGCTCGCGGCCGGCGACGCTTCCCCATTTCCCCAGCCACAACCCACGCGTGCTGGATTCGACCGCAGCGCTGCAACTGAACCACATCCCGAAAACGATGTTGGTGGTGGGCGGCGGTTACATCGGACTCGAACTGGGGAGTGTGTACGCAGCCCTCGGCAGCCAGGTTTCCGTCGTCGAGATGATGGACGGCTTGCTACCGGGCGTCGACCGCGACCTCGTGACCCCACTTGCCAAGCGCATGGCGACGATCTGCAAATCCATCATACTCTCGACCAAGGTCGCGGCCGTGAAAGAAGAAAAGGATGGCCTGCGCGTCAAGTTCGAGGGCGTCGAAGCTCCCGCCGAGGAACCGGTTTACGAGGCGGTTCTGGTCTCGGTTGGCCGTAAACCAAATTCGAGCATTCCTGGACTGGAAAATACTAAAGTAGAGGTTGACTCGAAAGGATTTATCAAAATGGATTTGCAGCGCCGCACGAGCGAGCCGGCGATCTTCGCCATCGGCGACGGGGCGGGCGAGCCGATGCTCGCCCACAAGGCGTCACACGAAGGCCGCGTGGCGGTCGAGGTCATCGCCGGACACAAAGTAGCATTCGAGCCGCAGGCCATTCCCGCCGTGGTGTTCACCGACCCGGAGATTGCCTGGTGCGGGCTGACCGAGACGCAGGCGCAGACCGAAAATATCCCCACGAAGGTGGCTCGCTTCCCCTGGGGCGCTTCCGGCCGCGCCACCACGCTCGACCGCAGCGACGGCGTCACCAAACTGATTCTTGATCCCGAAACCGAACGCGTGCTCGGCGTGGGCATCACCGGCGTGGGTGCGGGCGAACTGATCGCCGAAGGCGTCCTCGCCATCGAAATGGCCGCCACCGCCAGCGACCTCAAACTGACCATTCACCCTCACCCGACTCTGTCCGAAACTCTCATGGAATCCGCCGAAGTCTTCTTCGGCCAAAGCACCCA
>CAZTHM010000110.1:0-9902 GCA_964613505.1 uncultured Acidobacteriota bacterium
CGAGCTATACAACCTGGCAGCGCAAAGTTTTGTCGCTACCTCCTGGGCCCAACCGGTCCTTACCGGAAACGTAACCGGGATGGGAGCCGTTCATATTCTCGAAGCGATGCGCATCGCAAGTCCCGGGGCGCGATTCTTTCAGGCGTCTTCGAGTGAGATGTTTGGCAAGGTGCAAGAGAGCCCGCAGTCGGAAGATACGCCCTTCCATCCCAGAAGCCCTTACGCCGTTGCGAAGTTATTTGCCCACTGGACTACCGTGAATTATCGAGAGAGCTTCAATCTGTTCGCGTGCAGCGGAATCCTGTTCAACCATGAATCTCCGCTCCGCGGCATTGACTTTGTCACGAGAAAAATCACCGACGGTGTGGCTCGGATCAAGCGGGGTCATCAGAAGCAGCTTAGGCTCGGCAATCTGGAAGCAAAGCGCGACTGGGGTTTTGCCGGGGATTACGTGCACGCGATGTGGTCGGTGTTGCAACAGCCGGCGCCTGACGATTACGTGATCGCTACCGGCAAGAGCACCAGCGTGCGGGAGTTCTGTCGCTTGGCTTTTGCTCATGTGGGGCTGGACTACCAGGACTATGTGGTCGTCGATCCGGCGTTGTTTCGCCCGGCGGAGGTTGACGCACTATGCGGGAATCCCAAAAAAGCCAGAGAGGAATTGGGTTGGACTTCCAACACGTCGCTCGAGCAGTTAGTCGCCATGATGGTGGACGCCGACATGGAGCGTATTCCTGGCCTCAGCGCAGCCCACATGGGATCGTGAGGAGCCCAGCTTCGCAACTGCTCAGCAGAGCACGACGGACTTGTAGAGTTCCAGGGTTCGAGAGGTCATTGCTTCGAGGGAGAACTCCCGTGCTCTCTGTTTCGCATTCTCAGAGAACTTATCGCGCATTTCATCATTCTCGAGGATCGCTCGAATTGCTTTACGCAGAGCTACCGGATCTCCAGGCGGCACAGTGATTCCGGTGACTCCGTCTTGTGAAACCTCAGGGACGCCCGATCGAAGATCAGTGTTGATGACGGGGCAACCGAAATACATGGCTTCGAGCTGGACGAATCCGAAGGATTCGTTTCTGGAAACACTGGGTAGAACGAACACCCGCGCAGCACGGTAGTATTTTCCGAGTTCCGATTGGGGAAGGGGTCCGAGGAAATGGGTGTCCGGATTTGAGCAAGCCTCCAATTCTTTGCGTTGCGGGCCATCACCCACAATCAGCAGAGTAGCATCTATGTCGTGCATTGCCTCGATGAGACATTTCACTCCCTTCCACGGAACCAGCCGCCCGGCGTACAAGACGATGGGTGGCTTGTAGGTCAGCGGCGGACCATTCGATTGCAGGAACGAGTAGTCTATGCCGAAGGGAATGATCTCCCACTTCTGCCGGTACGGCCTGAGTTCGTCGGAGCTTTCGGCGAGACTCCTACTGCCGACGATGATTGCGGCAGCGCGATCCATCGCGGCGCGCCACCAGGGAAGAACCAGCAACTTAAGAAGTTCTCGCCCTACGGTATCACCATGATGGGTGATGACGAGCTTGGCTTTGTGTCGAGAGCGAATGAAAGCAATGAGTGCGAGCGGGTCGGGGGTGTGAATGTGAACAAGGTCCGCATCGGACCGGTGTATTTGCTCAGTCAGGCCCCAAGTCAAGGGTTGCGAGGCCAGCCGTCCATAATTTGGCACTCTCGTTATGAATACCCCGTCCCGCTCTTCGCGGACGAAAGCGCTGCGATCATTGGCAACCAGAACCTCGATCTCGACGGACTTTCTCAGTTCGCGGGCGAGATCGCGCAGGTGCATCTCGATCCCGCCTATGTGCGGCGGGTAGTACTTGGTGACGTGCAAGACTTTCATGGGCGTATCATTCTAGATTAATGTACTGGCTTTGTAAGCTCACCTCTAGTGTCCACTGATTCCGCGTCGGGTGGGGTTAGAACCAGCGAGCAGGAGGGCAACACGGGCGTAGAATCGTTGCCGCTCCATGGTCAGGTTGTGCCAATAGTTCTGGTCGTGTCGACTGAGCCGCATTGAAGGTCGTCCGCCTCGAAGGAGTAAGTCAGTGATGGGAGAGGCACACTCTTCAGCGCCGAAGGTCGCGCCGTCTCGGCGTCGCCGCAGGCTTGTCTGGGTGCTGCTTACCGTGGCTGTCCTGTGCGCCGGCTGCCTGTGGGCTGCCCGCGCCGGCGGTGAGTATCTTCGCGTGGACGAGCCGGCAGCGTCGGACGTGATTGTTGTGCTGGCAGGCGATCGCACCGACCTGCGATATTTCAAGGCGCTCCAGCTGCAGCGCTCCGGCCTGGGCGAGTTGGTGCTGGTGGACGCCTCCACGACCTTCGTCAAGTACGGCCATTCCGAGGCCGAACGGTCCCAGCGCTTCATTGAGGAAACCGCGGGGGATCTCGCGCCCCGAGTCCGTGTTTGTCCGCAGCAAGCCACCTACACCGCAGCGGAAGCCAGGGCCGTCGGCAGGTGCCTGGAGCCGCTGGGGGCTCACCGGGTGCTGCTGGTCACCGACGCCTATCACACCCGCCGCGCGCGCGCCATTTTTCGTACCCTTCTCCCGCAGTACCAGTGGTCGGTGGCTGCGGTGGACAATCCTGAACTCTATGGAGTCCGCTGGTGGCAGCGCCGCGAGTGGGCAAGGACCTTTCTTTTGGAATGGGAGAAGACGTTCTGGTGGTACACCGTGGACCACTGATTAGTCCTGGGCTTGATCTGCACCGAGTCCCTGCGGCAGCGCGGGCGAAGGCAAAGAGAACTCAATCAGCAGTATTACCGGGTGAGAAAGTCCGCGCCTCGGAGTCCATGAGATTCAGCAGCCGTGCTCTTGATGCCTGGCACTCGGCGGCCGCGTTCCGCACCGATGGTCTGAGGATCCCCGCCCGAACATAGAACTTCAACCGGTGCAGGGCAAACTCGAAGTAGTTGCTGAGCCACGTCAACGTCGCTTCCCGCGGTCCATGGCTACCGCTGACCCGGGGCCCCACTTTGCTCCAATGCTCAGCGAGCACGCGCCACCGTTCCCGGAAGGAACGAGCGGCGCACAATTTCACAAAGCTGGATTTTATCGGTACCTCGGGAACATACTGCAGGTGGTACGTCGCGAGTCGGACGAGGTCGTCCAGGTGTTTGGGAGCAGGGCACGCCTGGAAGAAGCCGGTCGGGACGGGCGCTCCCAACAGCTCCTGGGCGAGCCAGAGGGTCAGGTAGATCCAGGCCGAAGTCCCGTGTCGCAGGGAATGATCCGCGATCGCCTGCCAGTCCATTTCCTTCCCGTACCTCTCCAGATAGAACCGAAAGTCCAGCAGTCCTTGCAGGCGGCCAAAATAGTGGTCGTGAGCTCCGATATGCAGACATAAGTGCTGAAGGAAATCCTCCGGGCAAAGCACGCGCACTTGTACTCCACCTAGACTTGTCAAGAGGCTTCGATCCCAGAGGGAATCAGAGTTAATCCCGAATTCAGCGAACGACCGGAGGTAGGCGTGGATCTCGACTTGAACCTGGCCATCGGAAGACACCAGGGAAAAACATTGTCGGGGCTGATTCGCCGGGCGGAAGCGCTCCATCAAGTCGACCTCTGCAGTCTCGCGGAAGCCCAGGCCGCATACCAACTCGCCCGCTTTTTCCAGGTCCGCTCGCCGGACCAGCAAATCGACGTCTGCCATGGATCTACAGTAGGGATTGGGATAGGCGATATAAGCCAAGGCCATCCCTTTCAGAACCATGAGTGGGATGCGCGCCCCTTCCAACGAAGCGGCGATCTGGCGCAGGGCCGCAAGCCTGCGAAGCTGGTGTCTGGTGTTGGCGCGGCCGCGCTCGAGGATCTGCTCCCGCACAGGGTCGGGAAGCCCGAGGGAGTCCTCCTGAAGGAGATAAGCCAGAAAGGGCGAGAGTCCCAGCCCCCCGGCCAGTTGTAAGAAGTCGTCCCACGGAACCCCTTCCAGCTCGCAGGGGCGGTCGACGGGCTTGGCCGACAGAAGAGCCAGGAGCAGGCGCCGGTCGCTGGTCGTGGGGGCTGCCAGGGGCTCACTCATGGAACTCAGATAGCGCCGCCTCTCCAAATTACGGCGGGCTTCACTCGCGGAAAGGGCAGAGGCTCGTCTCCATTTCTGGCTGAATCGCAGGTGCGGAATCAGCTCCGCCGGCGCACCGTCTTGCCATACGAGTAAAGCCTGACCAGCAGCCGGCTCATCCGACGAGCAAATCCCAAACCAAGCCTCAAGTGCAACCCCATCGCCAGCGCGTGCCTTCTCGCGGCTCGGGCGTCCTTGGGCGAACGAGCCGGCGCGGGAAGGGAAACCCATTCGCCATTCACTTCTCGCGCCTCCACGATGCCGACGATGGCTGACGTGCGGGTCGGAGAGTCGCAGAGAATCCAGGCATCCCCTTGGGTGATCACAACATCCGAAAGCCGGCCTTTGCCGCGATATACGATGCGGTGCGCGAAAAGGAACTCGTTTTGCAGACAGGCGACGACCGCTCCGGGCACGTATTCCTTGTCGTCCGCTACGCGAATGAGTATGCGAGCGCCTTCGGGCAGGGTGGGGTGCATGCTGCCCCCCTGGATGGTGGACTCCATCTGGCGTCCGATCTTTTTCCAAATGTCACGGACCGCGAGCAGCTGGTCATGTCCCAGCTTGGCGCAATTGGCGGCGAGGGTCACTTCCTTTGGCGTTGTGCGGCTGCGAACCGCACTTCCTCCGGCTTGAACCCGGCTTCGAGCCGGCCCTGCTGGTTCGTGGGATAGTGGACGCGGTGCAGAAGTTCTTCTCCCATCACCTGGCGGAACGCTTTTCCGGCGTAGTCCAGGGCCCGCCCCACTTGCATGACGCTGCGCGGGTCCCGCTTCGATGCTTCCTCGATGTATTCGTTGGCGAAGCGGACGTGACAGATCTCATCCGCGAGTTGCGCGTCGAACAGATCGGCTAGTTCCTGGTCTCCCTCGTTCCGCGCTTTCTCGATTTCCGGCTCCACCGCATCCACGCCCTCCGCTTCGAAGGAGCGGTTTTGCACCGCCAGGCGGCCAATCAGATTGTCGACCTTGGTGATGATGCGGTATTGGAAATTCATGACGGGAGACTCCCCGACGATTCCGCCGCGCGACTCGAAGATACGCTGAAACATCTGGACGTGACGCGCCTCGTCCGCGCACTGCCGCGCCACGCACATCCGGAGCTCCCACTCCGCGTCCGGGAAGTCCACCAGCGACCGGGCGGCGTTCTCCATGCCGTTGATCTCTTCATTCATCTGGCGATGAAGAAACTCGATCAGGCGCTTGGGGTCCCCAGGCTCGAGATTCAAGCAATCCAACCACTGGTCCACGACGGTAAAGCGCGCGTCGCGGCAGGGTCCGGGCGCAAAAAAAGAAGGGTCGAAGTGGGGCCGAATGGGCGCGGACATCTAGTGGGTCTCCTGAGCGGCGAGCGATCCCATGCCGGACTGCCGCAGAATCTCGTTGATTTCCTCATCAGAAAAATCTGCGTTCCTGCGGTCCTCGACGTTCACGCCGAACTGCGCATGTTTCTTGAAACCCAGGTCCACTCCCGCCGCGTTGACCTCCCCATCCTTGACTGCCAGCGCCGCGTTGACCTCGGCGAACATCCGCATCGCCATCGCCACCTTCAGCAGCAGCCGGCGGTCCTCCTGCACCATGCGCTTGATCCAGCGATTGGCGAAGCGGACATGGTTGACCTCGTCCGCCAGGATGTGTTCCAGGACCTCGGCGGTGGTCTCGTCCCCGACGCTTCTCCAGATGGTGCGGAGGGCGCCCAGCAGGTCCATCTGGCCCGCCTCGAAGGTGCGGTTCTGGATGGCCAGGCGAGCGACCATGGTGTCGCAGACGTTGGTGATAGCCCACTCGAAGGTGCCGACAGGGAATTCGCCCTTCCTGCCGCCCAGCTGTTTCAGGCGGCGGTGCAGGGAGGCCACATGGCGGCTCTCATCGGCGCACTGGCGCGCCAGCTCCATCTTCAGTTCCCAGGGCGTTTCCGGGAAGTCCACCAGCAGTTGCGCAGCGATCTCCATCGCCACCGTCTCATTGTTCATATGGCGGTGCAGCTTCTCCCGGCGGGAGATCTCGGACATGGGGTCGGGCCATTCCATCATCTCCGTGTCCCGCTGGACGACCTTGAAACAGGGCTCGCGCACCGGGTCGGCGCAAAGGGAAACGCCCAGTACCGTCTTGCGCTTCGCTGTAATGGTCATGCCGGCACCGCCCGGGCCAAGGCCGCTCCGGCTCCATGGACCACCATGCCCGGGAAGGCTCCTTCTCGCTGCTTCCAACTCTTGACCAGGGCCGGGTTGGTTGCGGCCAGGGAAAGATCCTTGCACCAGGTCTCGCGCTCGGCGAGCATGCGCTTGTGGCCATCCAGGATGCGCTCGATTACGCGCACGGTGGGCTCATCGAGGAGGCGGTCGGTCGCAGCCAGATAATCGGAGTATCGCTTGGCCAGCGCCGGCAGGACGGCGTCGTAGAAGACCGCGATCCGGTCGGAGGTCTGCTCCAGCGACGGAAGCTCGCGAAACAGGGCCTCGTAGTCGCCCGGGGGCGGCAGCGTATAGTGCAACGGGGCGCGCAGCTCGAACGAGCGCTTGCCAAGGCCGTCGGCATTCTGCGCAGTCTCCCACACATGGCGGCCAAACAGCACCTTGACCTCCATCTCAGGAGTGGTAGGGACCCAACTGGCGAGGGTCTCCATCAGGAACACCTCGATCCAGCGAAACGTACCCACTGACTCCGCTTTTTCTTTCACCGTCAATCCCATGCTTCCTCCACGGTCGTTTCAATCAGGGCGGCGGTTTCGTCCGGGGACCCGCCGGCACTGATTGCGAAACAATTGACTTCAGAAAGGATGCGCAGAAGATCAAAAGCGATCCGACCCGAACGCCTCCAAATGGTGGGGACGAGGGGACGCAGGGATGGGATGTGGCTGGCGTCTACGGCGAGCCGGCGGACCGACGGGCTGGCAGCGAAGCCCTCCAAAAAGAACGCATGTGTGAGCTTCACCGCCTTCGGGATCGGTCCGGGGAAGACGTCTCCCACCGAAGCTCGCACACGCGTGGTACCTTCGCAGGTGATGTCGGTCGGGTAATCATGGTTTTCCAAGTGCTCTGCCAAGCCCTCCGCCTGTGGTCCCGGACGGATGGATACGGCCCGGCGAAACGGCAGAATCTCGCCATGCGGAAGGCTCACGGCCGCGTATTCGTCTCCCAGGAAACCGTGGCCCCGCCCGGCCAGAGCCAGTGAGAGGGTAGTCTTCCCGTGGCCCTTGTCGCCGGTGATGAAAACCCCCTTGGCGCCGATTGAAATGGTGGCCGCGTGGAAAAAGAGCACGTCGTCCTGCAGGCACATCAGCGCCGAGGTAGCAAGCTCCGCGACCAAGGCCTGCCATCCGGGCACTGGGAAGACGAGCACGCGATCGTCCAGGAACCCCAGGACCGGCGTACCCCCGGAATCGGCCAATACGCGCCAATCGGGGTAGTCGGCAGCCTTACTTTCCACCAGTCCCCGTTCCCGGAACAGTTCCAGAGCGAAGGGCAAGAGAGGAAGATCGCTAGAAAGCTGGATTCGGACCAGAGAAGGGTCTTGGGGCTGGCGGGTCCGCAAGGTCACGCGAGCGAATGGGGCATTCTTGCCTGGGCTGCCCTCGACCTTGCATTCTCGAAAGAGAACGCTGAACCGCTCTTGGAAGGCGGGGTTGTCGCAGTCCAAATACAAGAGCCCATCGGCAAGGCGATAAACGTCCGCCGGTTCGATGGAATCTCCGCCGAGCGAACCCCTATCCAACTCAGAATCAATCCACATGGCGCCACGAAACCCGAAAGGCCTCGCCTGCGGGAGTTCCGCTCACCACACTGGCAGAAGGAACTCTCGAGACTCGACTAGCAAGCCCACCAGAGAGTTGCATTTGCGGCGGTGACTTGAAATGCCGAAAGAACCTCTGCCTCGTCCATCACCTTGATCTTCGGCGTCTCGTACTCGGGCTTGCGGGGTTCAGAACCAGCTCGTTCCAGTTTTCCAGTCTCCATTAAGTCCTCCCTCTTTCTTTTGCGCGTGATGAACCAATCATTCCGGGATGCCTACCACACACTGAACTGCCGCCAACTGTTCCACAGCCTGTTCCACGTCGTTCGACAGGTCAAACTGGTCGGCGTGGTTGAATGAAGTCCGGAGAGCCGCGACCATCTCCTCCACGGTCCTCGGCTGCTCCAGGTACTGCCACAGGAAATTCGCCGTTGGATTCAACACGCAGAACTTGTTGTTCTGCGGGTTAAACAGTACACTCTCGTCCTTCAGAGGTGCAATCTCAACTTGCGAGTTTCTCTGAAATCGTCTCTGCATCACTTACTCGCCCACATCGTGGAGCAATCAGTTCGACTGTTGCGGTACGCTATCTGCCGGGGGGATGCTTGTCAAGCGCTTTGTTTCGCCCCTATTCATTCCGTATTTGGTAACGCGCGAGGCCTATGGACTGGCACCGAATCCTGGCGCTGATCAAGCTGGTACACCTCGACCATCTGGCCGTAAATACGGCAGTGGCCTTGGGGAGCGGTGCCGTCCTATGCGGAATCATTGTTCTGGTAGAGCGGCATTATGGAAGAGACATGTCCCGCTATCGCCGGATCGGCTTCTGGCAGGACCTTGGATACTTTCTGTACTACAGCGGCGGCCTGCACATGATGTTGTTCACCACCGGGATTGTCACCTTGCTCGGGGGGCCACTGGCGCCTTTCCGTCTGAACCTGCTGGGGGGGCTGCCGCCGCTGGCGCGCTTTGTCGTCTTTTTTCTGGCCGTGGATCTGATGGTCTACTGGTATCACCGTTGGGAGCACGCCAGCACATGGCTTTGGTACTTTCATGCGGTCCATCATTCGCAAAAGGACCTGAATTTGTTTACCCAAGGGCGGGTCCATCCCGTGACGCAGGTCCTGGTCGATGTGCTCGTGTTCGTCCCCATCCTGTTAATGGGGGCCACAGCGCTGACCTGGCTGCCCATCCTCCTGGTTCGCCAGTTTCAAGATGCCCTGGAGCACAGTCAAGTTCCGTGGCATTTTGGCCCTCTCTACTACGTCTTCGTCAGCCCCGCTTTTCATAATGTCCACCATTCGGTCCGGCCGGAATATCACAATCGCAACTTCGGCGTCATTTTCAGTTTTTGGGACTTCTTGTTCGGGACCGCCGTCACTCCCGAAAAAGTACCCTCCGAGTTCGGGCTGACGAGCCTGGAGTTTCCTTCCCTGCGCAGTCAACTGCTGGATCCTTTCCTGATGGCATTTGGCATCCACAAGCGGTCTTCCGACGAACCTGCGACTGCCTACCGGACTGGAGCCGCCGGGCTATGACGTTGTCTTACAAACAAGTAGTCGGGATCCGTCTTTGACTTTGGCGACGAGGGAACTCATGGCACTCCGGCTTACCCGTCTTGCCAGGCTAGTTTGCCTCGCCGTCCCTTGCCTGCTCACGATTGTCCTCGTAGGCTGCGGCGGCGGCAGCGTGAGTCTCTCGAGTACTCCGCCTCCGCCGCCGACCCCCAAGTTCGTGTACGTGGCCAATCGCTTCTCGAACGACATCTCCGCGTACACCCTCAACGCCAGCAGCGGGGCGCTGACCCCGGTGCTAGGGTCTCCCTTCGCTGGGGGGACACAACCCAGCGTGGTGGCAGCCGATCCCATGGGCAAGTTCGTGTACGTGGCCAACGCGCTTTCCAACGACACTTCGGCCTACACCGTCAACGCCACCAGCGGAGCTTTGACCCCGGTTGCAGGTTCGCCCTTCGCGGCGGGAACAACCCCCGTTGGCGTGACGGTGGAGCCCCTGGGCCGATTCGTGTACCTGACCAACCATATCTCCAATGATGTTTCCGCCTATACCCTCAACGCCAGCAGCGGGGCGCTGACCCCG
>CAZTHM010000111.1:0-9217 GCA_964613505.1 uncultured Acidobacteriota bacterium
CCGAATCTCGTTACTTGCGGCCATCATAGGCCGCGCCCGC
Organism: uncultured Acidobacteriota bacterium; assembly: GCA_964613505.1. Lineage (GTDB taxonomy): Bacteria > Acidobacteriota > Terriglobia > UBA7540 > UBA7540 > CAZTHM01. The sequence goes on from CAZTHM010000111.1 coordinate 41, forward strand.
CGGCAAGTCAACGCGCCCAATCGGGCCAGGCGGGTGTCCTCGGCGCGGTAGGCGACGTCCATCCCTCCGCCTCCCCGCTTATCGGTGATGCGGTAGTGCGAAACCGTTGTGCCAATCTTGGGGAAGGGTTTGTTCCTGAGCGGGCCACCCTGCACACTGCTGTCGGCGCCGTCCACGGGTAGTTGCTGAAAGGTCCGACTGGGGTCCCTGGCAGGACCCTATCACAACCTCTTCATGAGCGCCTGAAAGCGGGGATGACTGTGGAGCGAGGCAAGGTCCGGGTCATTCGCCATCCACTGCTTTTCCGCCCAACCGTGAGTAATCGAACGCTCCAGACAGTCAATGGCCTTATCCGCCTCGCCGAGTTGCGCGTAAACGCAGGCGACATTGTAAAGGACTCTGGATTCCTCCGGCTCCATGGCCAACGCGCGCTCGGCCCATTCCGCGCCGCCCTCGCGGTCGCCCAGGCTCGCCAGGGCTCCCGCGCCAAAGTAAACGGCCCGCGCATCGTCGGGATGCAGCTTGAGATGGCGCTCGATGAGCTGGAAAGCGCGGTGGTGGGCGGCTGCAGCGTCGGCTTTGCGCTTCAGCCCTAGATAGGCGCTGGCCAGAAGTGCGGGCGTCTGGTAATCTTCGGGACGGACGCGGCCCGCCTTCTCAAACCACTCGGCCGCTTCAGCCAGCTTGCCCTGGGCGAAATTGCTTCGCGCGGCATAGTAGTATGCTTCGAAGATATTCGGGTCCAGCCGGATGGCAGTCTCGAATTCCCTTTGCGCGTTCTCAAAGTCCCTGTGTAAAGATATTGCCAGGCCGCGCGAGGCGTGGGCCTCCGCCAAGTCAGGATCGAGTTCCAGGGCCTTGCGACTGGCGGTATCGGCCTCCCGCAAGTTGGTTTCACTCGCGCCCCAGTACATGTGCAGGCAGGAATAACAATCCGCCAGGCCCGCGTAGGCACGCGCATATTTGGGGTCAATCTCAATCGCGCGAGCAAACATCTCCATGGCAAACTCGTAGCCCTTCCGCCGGAACTGGTGAAAGTACTGGCGCCCGCGCAAATAGTAGTCATAAGCCTGAAAATCCGCCGTCGGCGCCTTCTGAATGGCCTGCTTCTCTTTCTCGCTCAACATCACTCGCATGGCCTTGGCAATGCTTTGCACGATTTCGTCCTGGATGGCGAAGACGTCTTCGAGCTGCCGGTCGTAACGCTCCGCCCAGACGCCGTGACCGGTCCGCGTTTCCAAGAGTTGGGCGTTGAGGCGAAGGCGGGTTCCGGCGCGGCGAAAGCTTCCTTCCAGGACGTAGGATACCTTTAACATCTCGCCGACCTGAGGAGCGCTCATGGGCTTATCGCGAAAGGCCAGCACCGCGGAACGCGTAAAGACTTTCAGCCCCTCAATCTTCATCAGCTCGGTGATGAGGTCCTCCGTGATCCCGTCGCGGAAGTATTCGTCTTCTTTCGCCCCGCTGAGGTTTTCAAAATAGATAACCGCGACGGATTTCTCCGTCTCGGCGGCGGGGTGCGCCGTGCCGGAGGCCGGTGACCGGCCGGAATCAAGCTGCTGCTTCAGGCGCTTCAGGTCAGCCCGCAGGTCGGAGGCGCTCTGATACCTGGCTTCCGGATCTTTTTCCAGCGCCTTGCCGATGATCCGGTCGAGTTCCGCCGGCATTTCGGGATTCAGTCGGAGCAGCGAAACCGGGACTCGATTGAGAATGGCGTCAAAGATGATCGCGGACGTACTGCCCGCAAATGCCTGTCGCCCCGTCGCCATTTCGTACAGAACCACTCCGAAGCTGAACAGGTCGGTTCGGGCGTCCAAATCGCTTCCGCGCGCCTGTTCGGGGGACATGTAAGCCACGGTTCCCATCGCCGCGCCCGGGCTGGTCAGATTTCCATCGCTGGTGGCGGTGTCCGTGGCTCCAACCGCTTCCGCGACGCGCACGCCCTGCGTCGCCAGCTTGGCCAACCCGAAATCAAGAATTTTCGCCTGGCCGCGCTGCGTGATGAAGATATTTGCCGGCTTGATATCGCGGTGCACAATTCCCTTGGAATGCGCCGCATCCAGACCGTCGGCGATTTGCACGGCGAGCTCAAGCATTTCGTCGGCCTTGAGGGGTCTGCCTTCAATGCGGTGTTTGAGTGTCTGGCCTTCCAATAGCTCCATGGCGATGAAGGGCCGGCCTTCGTGCTCGCCGATGTCGTAAATGGTGCAGATGTGGGGATGATTCAGCGCCGAGGCCGTTCGCGCCTCGCGCAAGAAACGCTCCAGGGACTGGCGCTCCTTGGCAAGCTCTTCCGGCAGGAACTTGAGCGCCACTTGGCGGCCCAGGCGGGTGTCCTCGGCCTTGAACACTACACCCATCCCGCCGCCGCCTAACTTTTCCGCAATTCGATAGTGCGAGACCGTCGCGCCAATCATGTGGAGGATTTTTGCCCGAACGCGGTCATCTTATGCGCTGCGCGTATTTCTGTCAACCTACAGACACTTCGCAAACTTCGCAGTCCCGCTCAGCAATTGCCGATAGATTGCCGAGTCACGCAGCACCGCTTCCACGTATCCGCGCGTCGCCGGGATGGGAATCGTCTCCATGAACTCCACGCCATCCCGGAACTCACGCTGGGATTTCCATTTTCTGACGCGCGAGTCGCCCGCGTTGTAGGCGGCGAGCGCTTGTTCGAGATTTCCGTTGAAAATCTTGAGCAAGGCGCGAAAGTGGCGGCACCCGAACCGGAGGTTATAGGCAGGGTCGAAGAGCCTTTGGGCTGCCCGGCGGCGTCCGCGGCGATTCGGGCTGGCCGTGGAGGGCAGGATTTGCATTAGCCCTCGCGCGTTGGCGGTCGAAACGGCGCGGGGATTAAATGCCGACTCTTGGCGGATCAGCCCCATGACAATATAGGGATCGAGACCGTTCGCACGAGCCTGGCGCTGAACGAGTTTCCAATAGTCCCGCGGAAAGAGCAGCTTCCAGAATTCCTCCGGAAGCGCAGAGAAATCGTACTCGGTAGCTTTCGGGACAGCACCCTTGGCATTCAGGAGTGCGGCGCTCGTTTCTCCCTGCGCCGCCCGGGAAAGGCTGAGAGCCAGGAGCAGACCGGGCGCATCCGGCTGGTCGGAAAGCTGCGCAATCAAATATTCCTCTCCAATTTCTGCCAGGCCCAGGTCTGTAAGGGCAAGAAACGGCCGCAGAGCTTGGTTGGGCGCAAGGAGCGTGCAAGGCTGGACGGGCAAGACGTCGCGGCGTCCAACGTTTAGCGAGGCAGAGGACAGAGGGAACGGCGGCAGCGGCTTTGTCTGTTGCCGGTCAGAAAGTGATTTTGAGTCCAGATCTTTCAGCCGCTCAACGGCCTGGAGGGCATAGTAGCTGTGGACGAATCGTTCCCGCACCGACCGATAAAACTGCCTCGAATCCGCCTCGGCGCCCGCTTCCTCGGCGATGCGCCCCAGCCAGTAAAGAGCCGCCGGAATATGCGGCGAGTCAGGGTAGCGCGCAATGTGATCTGCCATGGCTCGCGCGGCGGCATCCCTCTCTCCCTGAAGGAATGCATTCCAGGCGGAGCGCCAGCTCGCTTCCCGGGCAGAGGGGGATTGCGGAAAGTCCGTGAGCAGGGTTCGATAGTAGTCCGCTGCGGTTTTCCACTCTCCCGTGCGGACGAAGTAATTCCCCACTCTTGCCAGGGCCGCAGCGTAGGAACTCGAGGCCGGGTAAACCGCCCGAAGTTGATTGAGGATGATGAGCGCCGCGGGCGCATCGTCTTTGGAAAGAAATGCCTCGACTAGCGTGTTCAGCCTTTGGGCATCGAGTTCGGGATTGCCCGCGAACGCCGGCTCGAGAAGCGCGATCGCTTCCTCCCTTCTCCTGAGGCGAATCAGGCAGCGGGCTCGGCCGAGCTGCCAGCGCGGTTTGAAGGGGCTCGCCGGGCGCTCCTGCAACAGTTTTTCGTAGTCGGCGAGGGACTCAGCAGGAAGAGACTTGTTGAGAAGGGTTTCCGCCCGCGCGCTCCGGATTTCCTCGGAAGCCTGGGGGAAACTCTCGCCCAGTTCTTTCCGCAACCGTTCCAGATCTTCCGCCGCCGCGCGTGATTCGGCAGTGGCGGGGAATGCGTAATAGATTTCCTGGAACGTCCGGGCCGCCTCGGCCGGTTTGCCGGCGTCGCGATACGCCTGCCCCAGAAGAAGCGCGAGTTCAGGCTCCAGGCGAACTCGCGGCTCTCCGGCCAACACTTGGATTGCCTGCTCTGTGCGCACTGTTTTGAGAAGTGCCTCGCCCAGCAGCGCCGCGGCTTTAACCCGCAATGGGCTTGCCGGGAAACGATTCTTGAAACTCCCGAGCGCCTCGATGACCTCCTCAGACTTCCCCGCCTCACGGGCTGCCAGGGCCCAGTAGTAGCAGGCAATATCGGCCAACGAAAACGCCGCCTGGCATGACCGGCGCAGATCCTCCCCGGCGGCAGTGAAATTTTGTGTTGCGTATTCGCGGTAGCCCACCGCCAGGTAGGCTTGGCCGCGGGTTTCAGGGTCAATTCCAGATTGGGCGAACTGCCGCAGAGGAGTCAGTTCCCCAGTCTTTTTGGCCTGGGCCGCAAGCTCAATCAATTTCGTGCGGAGGGTGTCGCCGGCAGCGGAGGGAGGCGAGGCAGTAGATAGAAACACCAACCCGCCCAAAAGGCAGGTCCAGGTTTTATTTCGGCTTCTCAAACGGAGGGGCCGGGACAATCCGACCCAAGTAGCGACGACTCACTGCCCGCGAGGGTTTTCACCAACTCCTCATGGAAATAGTCGTACTGTTTCACCACGGTCTTCCCGAAGCGTTTTTCGTAAGTCTGACGGCTGCGGTCGATATCCGACTTGAGGCGCTTGTAAAGGTCGCTGTTCTTCCTTCCCTCCGCGACCTTGGCCTTGTTGTAAAGCTCGATTTCTGACACCAGGAGCTTGGCGAAGCGCTTCGCGTCGCGGTGACCTTTCTGCTCTTCGTCACTGAGCTTCGAAAGATCGAACCCAGCAACAGGAATTGCGGGAGGCGGAACGGGTTCAGCAGCGGGTGGTGCTGCCTCAACCATCGGTATCGTCTCTCCCAAGACTGGAGCCGCGACCTCGGCAGGCTCCATTACCGCCTCTGGCGCGGGTGAGAGCGGGGCCACCTCAACTGGCTCAGCTTCAACCGCTTCCACCGGAACTTCTTCGGCTGCCACCTCGGCGGCGGGCTCGGGTTCGGCTGCCTCGGCACTGGGCGCCTCCGCTACCCCACCACTGAAAGCCATCAGCCGATCGAGCTGGGCGCCGGCGAATTCTGCCAGGATTTTCAGGGCCTCAACCGGCAATGCCCTGCGCCCACCGCCTCCGTCCGCGTAGAAGATGGCCGACACGGATCCTGCGGAACGGATGGGAAGGAGCAGAATTGGATCTTCCGACCCGGGCCGGAGTTTGTCGAGGACGTTCCGGTTTTTCTTGAGCAGGTCGACAGTCGCATCCACATGCCCGCCCGTCTCATAGCAGGTTCGAAAGGGGGAGTCCTGACTAAGCGGAACGACGAGGCCGCGGAAGATTTTTTCGGAGAGTCCGGCAAAGCCGCGCGCCGACGCGCCCCACGCCGCCTTGCCGCGCACATCAAACACCGCGGCCCGGATGCCCAGCTTCTCACCTTCCTCGGTGAGGACCTGCTGCACCTGTTCGGGCAAGGTCGCCGTCATGAGGTCGCGCACAGCAGCCAGGAGGTTCTCCAGGGATGAGTCGCCCGCCGGCGCCGAGGGCGGACCGGCGACTTGCACCCTGGCGAGCGCGTCGAGGTGCTGCTGGAAGTTCTCCTCCAATTGTTTCTGCTTGCCGCGCAGTTCCTGGAAGCTTGCCTCGAGCTTTTGCAGTTGCTCGGTCTGGGCGCGCAATTCCTTCCCCAAACGCTCTCGCGCCTGCTGGATGAGGTCCGTAATCGGATTTTGGGAAGTTTCAGCCAATGGAACCACCTCGGTTTCGTGCGCCTGAGCTTCATTATGGTACAGGCGGGCGGGGCCGTGTCAACTCCCATGTTCCCGCCATATTGCCAACCTGCTTGGAGAGAGGCCCGCCAACCGGGAGATTACCGCACTTGAACGTGTCCGGTGATTTGAGGAATTCCCGCGCTATTCTTTGCTTCCGAACGGCCGGCGCATGCCGTTCTGGACAGCCAGCAAGGCGTCCGGAAAGTTTGTGGCCGTCAAGGATGCGGCGCGATAGTGCGCCATGGCGTCGTTACGCTTCCCCTTCAGGTCGTAAATCCGGGCGAGGTAGATATGCGACCAAGTCACAATTCGCAGGTCGCGGGCCGATTCGAGAGTCTTTTGGAAGTACTCTTCCGCCAGGTCGGGTTTCCGCGTGTTGCTGGCGACAACCGCTAGTCCGAACAGGGCGCGCTCGCTCCTGGGATTGACGGTTTCAAGCACCGACTTAAACGCCGCCCGGGCTTCCAGGTATTTGCCTTCGGCGACCAGGTTATCCGCCTGATTGAGGAGGCGTTCCTCTTCGGAGACCGCTGGGGGTGGCGCCGTGGCCGCCTCCGCCACTTCGGGAGGGGCGAATTTCACTTCGCTGAGTCGTGTTGTTTCCTGGGCCGGGTCAATCCGAAGAATCATGTCTTTGTAGGCCAGGCTCATCGAGGCGTCCTGCTTCTCGTAGTCGGCAAGCGCGGCATAGAAGTAGGGGGCCAGGATGAGGCCCGAAGCCGTCAAATCTCCCACGCTCTTCTCGGCTTCTTTGGCCGGCCGCTTGTCTATGCGCAATTCCACGGCGCGGATCAGGCATTCCGTCAGGAGCAGCGGAAAGTCTTCTTTGAAGTCGGTTCCCAATTGTGGCGCCGAGCGGGCAAGGGCGCGAAGTTCAAACTTCTGATGGATCTGAGGCGCGAATTTCACCGCCAGCGGATCGAGGAGGAAGTGTAGATACTGATGGCGTATTTCAGTAATCTTCGGTTCCTTCGAAGGAGTCACCACCAGATAGTAATTAAAGCCATAAATCCTGGCGTGAACCTGCTCGGGCGGGCCCAACAGGCTCAGGTATATCGTATACGTGCGGCCCAGGTACGTCCCTCCGGGAAAGCGCAGGTAGGCATCGGAACGCTCGATGCTCCTGCGGACCCCGGGGCTGTAGCTTTCGATTGCCGCCTGGTTTCGGGACTGGAGTTGGGCCCACAGGTCCGTGAGGTTGGACTGCTCGGCAAAATCCTTCAACAAGGGCACAAGACCCGCCAATTCCCTTGCATCGGGGGGGAGGTCCGTTTTCGGAACTGTGAACTTGAAATCGGGAGGAGGGCCCAGGAGTAGCGCCAGAGAAACGAATTGCCCCAGGTCGCTCCCCGATTCGCCTTCCAGGTGGTGTTCCGCCAGGAACTTCTTTAGCTCGGGGGAGATAGTGATTTTCTTCCGCGCCAGAAACTCGCGAACTTCCTTGCGCGCCTCCATCCCGGCGCCGGAAGCGGACTCTGGGACGGTTCCCGCGGCCATCCCCGCCGCCAGGATGGCGAAGAGCTGCTCGTTGGCATCGAGGATGACGTTTCCGGGCGTCTGAGGAAGGAGAGGTTTGCTTACCAGGCAGACCGCCACCACTGCACCCGCCAGCCACCCGCAGGCGCGCCCCAGGTTTTGTCGTGGTTCAGAGGAGGTGCCCTCGGCCCCAGCGCGAGCCGTCGGGCGGGAAGTTGACATTTGCATGGGGAGCGTTTGAGCCAAACGGCCTAACCTCGGACGGTGATTCGACGCAGCGATAGAACCACTTGCCCGCCCGTTGGCCTTCCAAATGTCGTGGCAGGATCGAAAGTGCTGAAGTAAATCAGCAGATCCAGATTGTGCGCAAACTGAGGCGAGACCTGGCCCGACAGAACTCTGTAACTCATCACCCGGCCCGCAGCATCGACCTGGGTGAGCAAAAGGAGATCCTGATCGCCGCTCCCCAAGTTGATGGGGGCCAGCTCCCTCAGGCGCGGTGGCGTCACCAGCGACAGAGGAACATCCGGCATCGTCGTAGCCGGCACAAACGACGTGCCCATGATGAGGCCGAAGAAAATCACGGCGGTCAAAACTCCACCCGAGGCCGGCAACAGGAACGGCCGGAGGGCGTTCTCGAAACGCACCCGCCATCCCGAGAATAGCTGGCGGTGGGTGAATTGCGACAGGCGAACCCTCATTTTCAGGCTCAGCTCCCGCGGCACGTGGCGATGGGGGAGGGTGCGCAGTTCCGCCTGAACCGCCTGCATCTGCTCCAGGTCTTCCCGGCAGGAGGCGCAGTAGTCCAGGTGAAAACGGATGGACCTCCGCTCCTCGTGCCCGCAACGGTCGTCGAGGTAATCGGAAAACTGACTGCGAATTTCCATGCAAGATTCGAACATTTTATTTCCTCAAACAACCTTGCAGTTTCCGCTTCAGCAGTTCGCGTCCGCGCATCAAGCGGGATTTGACGGTCCCCTCCGAAACTTCCAAGACTTGCGCGATCTCCTCATAGGACAGCCCTTCGATTTCCCGCAGCGCCACGACCGCTCGGTAGGGCTGGGACAGGCTGGCCAGCGCCCGCTGCACGGTCTCCTGCCGCTCCGAAACTTCCAACGCCTCGTAAGGAGTCACAGGTCGTTCCGGTGCGCGCGCCAGGATGGCCTCCGGAAACACGCCATCGTCTTCCAGTGAGAACGCCTCGCGCCATCGCCGTCGCAGCCAGCTCCGGCGATGATTGGAAGCCTCATGCACCGCGATCCGGTAAATCCAGGTCTTCAGGCTGCACTCGCCGTGAAAGTGCCGGATCCCTCGGAAAACCTTGATGAAGACCTCTTGCAAGACGTCCGGAGCGTCTCGGTCCCCATTGACAATGCGCGAAATCAAGTTGAAGACAGGATGCTGGTAGACCGTCAGGAGATAGGAAAACGCTTCTTCGGAGCCCGCCCGAAGCTCCCCCACCAGCGCCGCTTCGTGGCTGGCGGCAGGATACGCCCGCTCGAGAGTTACCCCTAAGGATCGCGCGGTGTCCATGTCCCACCCAACATACCAGCTAGCTCAAGGAACTGCAAGGCCGCGCTACTGCTTCCCTTTCACTTAGATGAGACACCGCAAACAAAGGTTTTGTTCCAAAAAAAGGGGCTGGGGGCTGGGGGCTGACCGGCGAATGGGTGGAAACCGATCTCACACCTGTGAGGCGATGACTCATTGAGAGAGTAACCCAACAGCAA
>CAZTHM010000111.1:9290-9899 GCA_964613505.1 uncultured Acidobacteriota bacterium
CACTGATTTACTGGCGCTATCGTTTCGTTGACACTATAGTTTTCGCCGTGCTACAAACATGGGTAGGTTGTCGCAGAAGGCCTTCAGCCATACCCGGTCATTCGTGGGTTCTCTGAGTGCTGAAAGCTGATCGCTGACGACTTCTTTTTGTGGGCCTGTGGCGCAGTTGGGAGCGCGCATGACTGGCAGTCATGAGGTCGAGAGTTCGAACCTCTCCAGGTCCACCAAACGCTCTTCAGATCCGCCAACCCTGCATCAAGGCGAGTTCGCCATCAGTCCAAGTCCGTTGCGCGCGTAGGCCAAGCACTTTTTGACGTTGTCCTCTTCCAGTCTTGCGCGCGCGGCCAAGGCCGCGACCTCGATTCCCGATTGGCCGGCGTACCGCGACTTTACCCGGAAGCTCTGATGGGGCGGAATGGGACACTTGGGCAAAAATACGAAACGACTATTTGCTCTAACTTATTAAATATCAATGGGTTAGAAAATGTGTCTCATTAGTCTCACTGGTCTCATTTTATTGCCGGGAGGGGAATCAGGGGAAGGGGGGCCGATGGAACATAGCCTACATAATAGAGCCTACTTAATCTCCCCCGCTTCGATCCTGCCGCC
>CAZTHM010000112.1:0-9885 GCA_964613505.1 uncultured Acidobacteriota bacterium
CAGGGTTACAAACACTTGGCGCACGTGGCCGCTGCGGTCGGTCTCCTGCACGACTTGGTAGGAGGGCCGCAACTCCGAATCGGCGGCGCCGCGCTCCTTCACTTTTTCAACCGTCTGTGTTGACCCACCTTTGCCCGGAGCGGTTTCCTGCACCTTCTCTTCGACAACCCGCGGTTTGAATGACGAGAGGTCTTTTGCCGCGCCGCCTGCGACCAGGTCGGATTCCTTGGTGGATTTCAGTGTGGTTTTTCCCTGTGGCGTCGTCGCCTGCTCAGAGACGCTCCGTTCCACCAGATAGAACTTGGGATTTACGGTGTCCTGGAAATCCCTTCGCGTCAGGCTCACCTCGCGCGTTTCCTTGCCGGCGGCGGTGGTGACGCGCTCCTGCCGCACTTCATAGTCCGCCATGCGGCCGTAGGAGTCGGGCAACTGCCGGACGGTGCGCAATTCCTTCTTGCCTCCCAGCGATTTCTCAGTGGTGGTGTGCCGATCAACGACCCGCCAATCGCCGGTGATTGACCGCTCCCGAGTTTCTTTGACGCTGGTGCGCGCGGCGTTAGGCCCGGCGGCGGTTTCACGCTCCCTCCGAACGGGTGTCCAACGCCCCGAGTAATCGAGCTTCAAAACTTCGCGCTCGACCGAGGTGGATTCGCCCACCTTCTTGATTTTCTCGCGGATTATTTCCGTCGGCACCAGCCGGTCTGACCCGTCGGGGTTTTTCAGAACGTATTCCTTCTCGACCGTCCCGTCGGCGAGCTTCTTGGTGCGGACCTCGCGCTCCATCATCACACGGCGGTCTCCGCCAAAGGCCGGCATGCGAAGGCGATGCGTCTCGACCTCGCCTTCCCGAGTCGTTTTGCGTTCCGTCTCCTCAGTTCGCGAGTAGGTAAACGTTCCGTTTCGCACGGTGAAAAACTTGCTGCTCTTCGGCTGGGGCGCCGGTTCCGCCGCCGTTTCCTCCGGCGGCTTCTGTTCTGCTGCCGGCTCTTCGGCGGGCTTCGTCTCGCCAGCCTTTTCTTCTGAAGCTTTCTGACTCGCCGCTTTTTCCTCCGACGGCTTCTGCTCGGACGCTGGCGCCTGCGCCCGGAGAGGTCTTGCGACGGCCGCGATGAAGAGCCACGCGCAGGTCAACGCTACGAGCGCCCCGAGGCCGGCCGCCGGGTTGAGGGTTGCCGCGCCGCGCCTGCGCCGGCCCCATTTCGAGCTTGCACAAAGGCATGTCATGGTTCACGACCCCAATTGATTTGCCCGCCGGAAGCGCAGGGTAGAATAAGTCTACAACACTCGTGGTTGCGGAGCAGAAGAAGTTTTGAATACCGGTTCCGTTCTAGTGCCGTTCCAACTTTTTGGAGCTAGCCGCAAAAGGGCTGGAGCAAGCCCCGTGTCTACAGCAAAATCCTTCGGATTAGCCGAGATTCGTTGGAACGGCACTAGGGGCGTGAATCCTGGTGGGCAGCTGGAATGGGCTCTTCGGGAATTCGCACATTACACGGCCAAGTCTGCACAACCAGCCCCAGCGGGTCGATGAAATTCGTGGGGTTGTTCAGAACGTATGCATACCGATTCAAAGATTGCGGATTCAAAATACTGCCCGCCAGCGGGTCAGGGCTGTACCAGCGGCCCAGGTTGAAAGCGTACTGGCGGAACAGCGTGTGATCGTTGCCCGTTTCCGTGTCGCGCTCCAGGCCGGTGAATTTGTAATTGTCGGTAATCAGGCCGTTGTGCACCACCTCGAAGCCGAAGGGTTGAAAGTCCATGCCGCGTTTGATGGCCCCCGCCGGGTCGGTGATGATCCGCGTCGTGCCCAGATGATCGGCAAAGGAGTAGTAGACCGTCCCGCTCGGATCGCGCCGCGCCACGCGCTGCCCGCCGAAGTAAATATGCTCGGTCGGATTGTTGCCGCTCAGATCGGTTTCGGCCAGCATCGCGCCTCCCAGCCCGAACCAGTAGAGCTTGCCATTCGACTTCTTCACCCGCTGGCCGTCGCCATCGTAAGTGTACGTCACACCTGCCGCCGAAGTCTGGCGGCCCTCGGCGTTGTAGACGTAATTATACAACCCGTCGTTGATCATGTTTCCGGCAGCGTCGTAGGAGAAACCGGAAAGCCGGTTATTGGACAACGGCGTGACGTTGAGCGTGCGATTATTGGTGCAGGCCACGTGCGTGGAGGGAATGTTTATCTGATAGAGGTTTCCATATTGATCGTAAACGAAATCCTGTCCCCAACAGCCCCCCGTCGTCGCCTGGGTCACTGCGTGATTGACGCGGTTCAACCCATCATACGTGTAAGTCATCGTCCGGTCAGGCCAGCGGTTGTTCGCAATGGACATCACGTTGCCGCTGTCAGACGTGCCTAGAGCGAAGTTATATGTCCAATCAAGAATAGCGCCGTTCTGGGAGGGCTCATCGCATGGGACAGGAGGGGCTCCCCCCGTGGTGACGCTGATGCGAGAGGGTTGAAGGCGGCTGTTGAACCTCCAAGTGGAGGTAATCGTCGTCCCCGCGTTCTTCAGCGAACAGACCGCCCCAAACGGGGCATAGTAAGCGTTGGTCGCGTAGTTGACGGAATTTCCCGTGTCAATCGCCGAGACGGGGCGACCGGCGGCGTTGTAGCTGTAAGTGACCCTCCGATTGCTAGGATAGGTAACGTCCGTAGGAGCTCCCACCAAGTTGTAAGCGTACGAGGTGTTTTTGGTAACTCCGGCAATCGTGCGCCGCTCCGTAACAACACGCCCCAGCGCGTCGTAGCTCCAGGCGGTCTGACCTGAGGTGTCGCTCATGCCTGTCCGCCGACCTTTCCCGTTCGTGATTGTCAGACCATTGTAACTCGTCTGGTCGTAAAAATAAGTGACGGCGGCATCACCGTTTGAATAGCTCTTTCCGGTAAGCCGGTTCAGCGCGTCGTAGGTGTAAGTGGTGGTGACTGTCAGGGACCCGGCCTGATTGGGCTTAGGCGCGACGCGGGTCAGGACGTTACCGTTGGCGTCGTAGGTAAAATTCACCGTGCCTGATTCCGGTGTTTGGGCCTGGGTTAGGCGTGAAAGCATGTCGTACGCATAGGTTCGCGTCTGGCTGCCCTGAGTCACGCCTGTTAGATTACCCAGCGTGTCGTAGGTGTTGGTGGTCTGATAGCCTAAGCCGCCGGGGTCTTCGGTTACGGACGTGACCCGGCCCAAAGCATCAGAGCAGGAACTCCGCTTTTTCGAGGCTTGGTCGGTTACAGTGGCGCAGTTTCCTGAGTAGCTGATGCTGACGTTGTTGGAGCTATCGCTGCCATCCGGCGGGATGATTTTGATGATCCGCCGACAGGAATTCCAGGTGCCGGTCGTTGAAAAGATTCTGAACTCCCAGACTGAGTTCCGAGTGTTCGCCCAACCGCCAGCCGAGGCGGGCGTCAACCCGCGCGTAGCTCGGAACCTCGAGGATGTCGCTCGCCTCGCCGCCCAACTGCCCGACTCGTCCCACCTGATACACGGAGGCGTCGAATTCCAATCGGCGCGGCAGATTGATATACGACCGCAGGGTGGCCTGATGGCCAGGACTGCTTCGGGGCGTTCGCAGGCTCAGGCTGACGGCGGGATCGGGAGGAACGTCAAGTTGAATGCGTTCGAGCGATAGGCTGGGCTGACCTGCCACCAGTCGGCGATCTTCCATGTGGCCGCAACCTCAACGCCCCGCGCCTGGCCGCGCGCCTCGTTGCCAAAGCGGTTGGGAATTACGATGTGTGGCGGGCTGGGCAGAGCCTCGAAAAACGGCTCTTCCCTGCGTATGGTGAGTACGTCTTTGTAAGCATTGTAGAAACCCGCGATGTCCACGAAGAGACTTTTCGTGACACCGGCGTGGTAGCCCAGCTCGTAGGCCGTGACTTTCTCCGACCGAAAGAACCGGTTGCCAAGCACCCTGCCCACGTAAAGCATCCCGCCCGGACCGGGGGTAGTGGAGATGTCCGCGTAAAGATCCGAGTTGAAGGGGGATGGTGTCCGAAGGGCGCGAGTAACCGCACCCCATACGGAATGCCGCGAGCTGGGGGTCCAGAGGAGCCGGGCGCCAGGTTGGACCTCCAATCCGGTAAAGGGATTGTGTTCGAGTTTTGAACCCACAGTAAGTCCGAGACGGTCGGGCACCAAGGCAAGCTTGTCTTGAGCGAATGCGCTGAAAATGCGCATTCGGCGGTTGGCGGGGTCGAGAGCCAGCCCGCCCTGTGCCGACGACGTATAGGAGGCGTAGCGAAACCCCACGCCCCAAACCACGTCGTTGCGCCGCAGGGGCTGGAAGTGGTACTGAAAGTCCAGGTCCAGCGTGTGGATCCCGAATTTCAAGAGCTCCTCGCGGCCCTCATGAGCGTAGTAGCCCTGAAAGGTCGTCTCCGAACCCCCGCGATAGGTTCGAGTCCAGCGAGCGAGGAAGTCGCCGCCGGTAAATGTCGTCCTTCCTGGGATCCCTGTAACCGGCCCGAGGCTGGGATCGGATTGGGGCCGGTGGTCTCCCCCAAAGAACCCCTCCCCCTCGAAGGTCATGGCATCCTGGTCAGATTGGTCCCAATCCAGCCGGAATCCGGCATGGCCGGAATCCCTGCCGCTCAGCGAACCGGATACTGCGGAATCGAAGATGGGCCGCCGGTTGAAGTATTTCCCGTAAACCCTGTAGGTGCTTGCCTTCCCAAGCTTGCCGCCGTAGCGGAACAGCCCCCGGCCGCGATCCTCGGTGCCGGCGCTCAGGGTGACCAGTCCGCCTTGAGTTTTTCGGGAGTGCTTGGTGATGATGTTGATGATTCCGTTGACGGCATTCGTTCCCCACAGAGTTCCTCCCGGCCCGCGAATGACCTCGATGCGCTCGATATCTTCGAGTGGCATGTCCAGCGTTTCCCAATAGACACCGGAGAAAATGGGGTTGTAGATACTTCGGCCATCCACCATGACCAGGAGCATGTTTGAATAACGTCCGTTGAAGGCGCGGGCGGTGATCGCGTAATGGTCGGAGTCGATGCGTGCAACCTCGACGCCGGGGATGCCCCTCAACAGTTCGGGAATGCTGGTGGCGGTCGAGCGGCGGATTTCATTCTGGGTGATGACGTAGATGGCGGCGGGCGTCTTGGAGACTCGCTCCGCTTTGCGGTCGACGGAGGTCACTTGAAGCTGCATGAGTGCTTCGAGGCCTAGTTCCGTCAAATCGGAGGACGGCGAGGGCGGCGCGTTTTGGGCTGCGGCTGGAAGCAGCGCTGCCCAGAGTGGAATGAGTGATGCAGCAGAGACTCTGATCCATCGCCTGGGTCTCCTGCCTTGAAATCTCGAATGGCTAACCTGGGTTCCCCAACCAGCATCTGCGTGAATCGCCATGTCCGGCCCCTTCGTCGTGAGATTTGTGACCTGTCTGGCGACCCAATCCGACTCCCCGCCGAGTTGGAATGCCTGTGGTCCGGCCCGTAGAATTGCGAACCACTCTCCACTTCGGTTCAGCTCAGCCGCGTATCGTGACAACCCACACTTCAACCGCCGGTAAGCGTTCGGGCCTCCATGCCTTATCATCGGCAGTTGTGAGGATGGACCTTGAATGGAAAGGCGGACGTTTTGACGACGAGGAGGAAGTGGAATTCAACCGAATGAATCGGCGCCGCGCCGGCCGACCACGCTGCCAGACACGGGTTCGCGTGTCAAACGCTTCGCGAAGGATGGGTTTGAGATCGAACACAGCGCAACCGGATTTTCAGCAGCCGCTCTCGCCGGAGCATTAGAATGGCGAGCGGCTCGCACGGAGGAGAATCCATGAAGCTTGAGAATCGTGTTGCCATCATTACGGGAGCGGGCGCAGGGATTGGACGGGCGTGCGCGCGGGAGTTCGCCAAAGAGGGCGCGCGCGTGGTGATTGCCGACATCAACCTTGCGGGCGCGTCCGAAACGCAGCGGCAAATTGCAGACGCCGGCGGAGCGGCCATGGCGATTGAAGCCGATGTCTCCAGCCCCGATGCTGTCGAGCGGCTGGTCGCGGAAACCCTGCGCGCCTACTCCCGGGTTGACGTGCTGCTCAATAACGCCGCCCTCCAGGTCAACAAGACAGTCGAAGAGACGACGGTCGAGGAATGGAACCGTGAAATCGCCGTAAACCTTGGCGGAGTCTTCCTCTGCTCGAAGTTTTTCATGCCTCACCTGCGCCAGACGAAGGGCGCGATTATCAACATGGCTTCCGTGAACGGCTTCTTTGTGGAGCCGATGTGCGCCGGATATTGCGCCACCAAAGCCGCCATCATCGGCCTGACCAAGGCCATGGCCATCGACCATGGGAAAGAGGGCATCCGAGTGAACTGCATCTGCCCTGGTTACATTGACGCGGGGCTGGCCTGGGGCTACTTCGAGGCGCAACCCGACCCGGCGGCGGCGCGGGCGGCGGCGGGAAAACTCCACGCTCTGTGGCGCATCGGCAGGCCGGAAGAAGTCGCTCGCGTGGCCGTGTTTCTGGCCAGCGACGAAGCCTCCTTCATGACGGGCTCCTCTGTCGTCGTCGACGGCGGCTTCGGCTCGGGCCTTCCACCCAGCCGTTGACCACCCGCCGTTGGCGTTTCGAGACCCCCGTCCCTCTCGAGAAATTGGAGCTCGCTACTGCCCTCGCAGAGGACCTCTCTGCCGGTAAGAATCGTCCGTCTCCAGCGGTTCCCCCAGCCGTTCCGTCTCATGCCTCTCCACGACCGGCACCCCGACCCCTGCTGACCTCAGGGATGCGACGATCTGCCGGACTGAGGATCTCTCCTGCTTCAGGGGAAACCCTCCCTTTCGATTCATTGGTTCACCTGGAAGCTGGCCCGCAAAGCAGTTTAAGCGAGCCGGGCCTGTTCAAGTAGCTCTGCATAAATGTCGATAGCCCATTCGGGGCGGCCAAATGCCGCGACTATCGTCCTGAGTATTGGACTCTGCGCTCGGCTAAGAGTGGAATATCGCTCGGAGCAAAGACTTTCGAATCGGCCAACTCCGGCTGAAACTCCGCCCAAGGTTTGCAGCCGGAAAGGAGAACCATGTTTATGAAGATGTTTGATCACATCGACCCGCGAACTCTTGATCGCCGCGAGTGGCACCTGTGGATTCTCGCTCTCAGCATGATTGTCATCCTGGCGTCTGGAATGGCATTGCTGATGTATCCCACGGCGTTCTCGGATCCGGTAATCCTGACCGGGACAACGCTGCGCAAAACCTTCTTCGGCTTCTGCGCGCTGGCGGTACTGCTGGTAGGTTATCTCGTCGACCGGCAAATCGCCCTGCGAGCGCTGCGCCAACAGATCCTGGAACAAGAGAGGCGAGTGCGCGACCTCCGCCAGGAGGCCAGCATGGACTTTCTTGAAACCCTGCCGGGCTTCGCGCATTTTCAGGATCGCCTGGCGATGGAATATCGTCGGGCCTCCGGCGCCAAGCTGCCGCTTTCGCTCCTGGTTATCGACCTCAAACCGGTCTCGAACCTGTCCGACACGGCTGAAGTATCGACGGCATTTGGCGATGCGGCCAAAGCCTTGACCCGCAAACTCCGGGGCGAGGATTCCATCTACCGCTTTGCCCCCGGCGCGTTCGGCATCGTCCTCCCCGGAGTCAATGTTAACGATGCCTACCATGTCGTCACGCGCTTGGAAGATGGGCTCAACGATGCTGCGGGGGCCAGTGCCCGCTTCTCGTCCGATATCCGCGTGGTCACCTACCCGGAACACGTGGCGAGCGCCAGGGAAATGGAGGATGTCGTCCGTGCCCATCTTCCGAAAGAGGAGACCGGCGTCGCTCAAGCGCAGGCTGTCTGAGGCAGGGGGTCACGGCCTCCGTGTTAAAACCGGCTGGTGGCGGGAAGGCTGTGGCGAGCCGCAGAAGGCCCGTCAGAAAGGGAACACTGTGAAAGACCGGATCCTGATTGTTGACGACGAAGCAAGTATTTGCATGGTGATGGTGGAGATGCTGTCCCCGCAAGGGTTTGAGGCCCAAAGCTGTTCGAGCGCCGAAGAGGCGCTCGAGCTGATGCAACGGGAAGTATTCGACCTGGTTATTTCGGACCTTCACATGCCGACGATGTCAGGAGTGGAACTGCTTGAGGAAGTTAAGAAGAAGCATCCCGGTGTGGCGTTTTTGATGGCCACGGGAGTCGACGATGTGCGGGTAGGGATCGAGGCGATGCAAAAGGGGGCGTCGGACTACCTGGTGAAACCGATCGGCCTTAACACTTTGGCCAGCAGCGTAGAAAAAGCCCTGAAGCTGAAACGAATGGAGATTGAGCTTGAGAATTATCGCCGCAACCTCGAGTTGATGGTCGAACAACGAACCCGGCAACTCCAGGCCGCCATGCGGCGCATTGAACTCACCTACGACGAGACCTTGGAGGCCCTGGGCGCTGCCCTCGACCTCCGCGATACGGAAACGGCGGGACATTCACAACGCGTCACCCGTTACTGCCTGGAACTCGCCCAGCGGTGCGGGTGCACCGCGGACCAGATGAAGCAGATCCGCCGGGGGGCCTATTTGCACGATATCGGAAAGATTGGAATTCCGGACTCCATCCTCCTCAAGGAGGGCAAGCTCAGTCCCGAGGAAACGACGGTCATGCAAACCCACGTGCGCATCGGATACGACGTCGTTTGTCGGGTCGCCTTCCTGGCCGGCGCGGCTGAGATCGTCCTCACCCACCAGGAGCGATGGGACGGAACAGGGTATCCGCAAGGTCTGGCCGGCCCAGAGATCCCGGTGGGAGCTCGAATCTTCTCAATTGCTGACACCCTGGATGCTATGACCTCAGACCGCCCTTACCGACGTGCCCTGGCGCTATCTGCCGCACGGGAGGAGATTCGCCGTGAGGCAGGACGCCAGTTCGACCTCGAGATCGTGCGGGTGTTTCTGTCAGTTCCAGACGAGGTCTGGGTAACGATTCGTCTGGGCGTCATGGAGCATCGTCCGGCCTCCCGGCGCGCGCAAATCCCAGAACCCGTCCTCAAAGCTGCTGCTGGTCCGGAAAAGGGGAACGGTTAATCTGCCGTTCAGGCTCCCTCAGCCTGGCGGTATCTCGATCCAAGCTTGCGGCCCGCCCGATAAAGCCAAGATCTTCGGATAGCTTGCCGAACTCCGGTCCAACGCCCTTGACACCCTCCATACTAGACTAGGCCCAGTTTGTCGTCCTAGTCCCGGGGCGTGATGATTCCCCGCCCCGTCGATAGCTCTGCCCTGCCCGCTACGCTCGATCTTAGCCTGTATCCCCGCCCGCATCCCGATTCCGGCGCGACGGGCCCAGGCAAGTTACGTCGGTAAATGACGTCAAGCGCATTTATTACAGCCTGATCCAGACCCAGAGCGCGCTCGAAGCGGCGGAGGAAAATCTCAAGCTGTATCGCGAACGGGAGGCGTATATTGGTTCCAAGGCCAAACTCTTCGCTCCGATGGAGTAAGGGTGTCGCGACTTCTGTCTGGCAGGCAAGGAGGGGCGATTCCTGAAATAGCGGGTTCGCAAAGCACAGTCACGCCGGCCGTGCCTACGGCGGTGCTGGATCCAGAGGCTCCCGACCCAAATCGCGCTACGAGCTGGGACGCTCAAGCAGAGAATAAAGCACGGGCATCACCAAAAGAGTTATAAATGTTGATATTGAGAGCCCCCCTATGACCGCCAGCGCCAGCGGCTTCTGTAACTCGGCGCCGGAGCCTAATCCCAGTGCGAGCGGCAGGAGTCCGAACAAAGTGCAGAGAGTCGTCATCAGGATGGGGCGGACGCGAATCTTGCCTGCGGCGACCAGCGCTTCAGTAAGTGGCAGCCCGTTTTCGACGCGCAGCTTATGGACGTAGTCGAACAAGATGATGCCGTTCTTCACCACCAGGCCCACCATCAGAATGATTCCCATGAACGAGGAGACATTGAGTGCCGTGCCCGTCAGCTTGAGCA
>CAZTHM010000113.1:0-9866 GCA_964613505.1 uncultured Acidobacteriota bacterium
AGAACTGCTCAAATTCGGGGAAACCTGTGAAATGGCAATCCCGAGCCAAGCCCGTTCGGAACATTCCGAACGGGAAGGTGTAGAGACTAGACGGGCAGCACCTACGGCGAGAGGCCAGGGTGAAGGGATAGTCCAGACCACAAACCTGCTGTGGCGCACCAGGCGCTCTAGCAAGGCGCGGCGAAAGCCGCAGATGGTAAGAAAATCCGTTGGGCCGCAAGGCCTGTGGGGGTTCAAATCCCCCCGCCCGCACCATCTTTTTCTTGCTTTACTTGCGCCGGGAAAAAGCGGGACACCATGATCCCGCCTCGGCGCACAGGATGGAACCATCCTTCTTTAACGCCTCCCTTTCCGGGGCAGGGCAAGGCCTGCCCTCTATATTTTCTGATGATCTTATGCCGTCGCTGACGGCGCCCTAAGTGCGCTTCCGTCACTGGCATAGGGAGGACGGCAGTTTCCGAAGAGGGCATTACACAGCCACATAGGCAGCGCCTTGCGCCGGAGAGCCATTCCTAAACCCTTGGCGACTTTGCGGGCCCTATTTCCCACACTGCCGTATCTGCCCCGCGTCACTCAGTGGCGCGCAGGTGATCAGCCAGCCAGGAGGCCGGGGGGTCCCACAATTACTTCCGAGGGGGCGACCATTCGCCCACAAACGGTTCAGAGCCCCATGAAATGATGGCTAATGAGTCCGGGTCACCACTTCTACGGTTAGTGCGTTGTACGGCCGAGTGAGTAACGCCCTTCGCAGGAGCTATTCCTAAATGCTTCGGGATCTGTTACCTCGAAGGCTCATCCGTGTCCAGTCCTGGTTGGGATTGTTTGAGGAAAGTGTAGTATCAAGGCAGCTCCTTCGCGCGTAGCTGGAAATCTAATCGGCCCAGTCGGCTGTTAATTCGTCAGCCGACGAATTCCAGGTTCGAGTCCTGGCCGAGGAGCCGACCCGCTTAGTCGCGGTCGGACTTGGGAGTTGACGTGGCTGACCTTTCCGGAGAAGATCAATAGACAATGTGTCGGCTGACATCCATTCTGGCGTCGGTGATGCTCCTGCTCGCGAGCTTCGTTGGGCCTCTGTTCCATTTGCATAGGGCTAGCCAACACGACCACGACACAAAAGGCCCGCATACACATTCCCCAGTGGTCCACACCCATCTTGCGATCCACTTAGCCGGGCATGGGGAAAAGGGCCCGGCCGCTCTTCGCGCAGAGCATGAAGGCAACGAGGGAAGTCAAGTAAGCCTGTGCGTGTTCCAACACAAGACTTCGGTCTTGATGCCGTTCCTGGCGGAGCGGGGCTTCATCGCGGAAACATCCACGGAGTCATCTGTGCTCTCCGCTGCACCCGCGCCCCAGGCACATGATCCACCCACGGTCGATTCTGTCGGCGCAAGAGATCCTCCTGCTTAGTCCTGCCTGAAGCACGCCGCTCGGCGTGCATCTCTTTTCCACACAGAGCCAATACTGCGAGGTGACGTCGATGTCTTTATGCATTCGACTCTGGACGACCCTGTTGTTTTTGACACCTCTCGTGCTCCCGTCATTCGTAACAGGACAAGAGATCACGGAGGACGACGCTCTCCGCCGTCTGGCGGAAGAAAGTCCACAGGCTCGTGCACTGCGGACAGAGCCAGATATTGCACGAGCAGAGACGAAAGCGTGGAGTCTGGCTCCCAACCCATCCATTACCTACAACCGTGAAGATGCCGCCTTAACAAGGGACGACTTCTTGATGGTCCAACAAAGCTTGCCGATCACAGGGAGGCGGGGGCTCATGCGTCGGGCTGGCAACGCGGCGGTCGAAGCTACGAGTGCCGAATCAAGCCATGCTTTGGTGCGACTCCATAGTGATCTGCGCCTGACTTTCTACGAGCTGCTGCTTGCCCAGGAACGCGAAAACCTTCTGCACAAGGGGATGGCGGAGCTGCAGGAGGTAGTTCGGATATTGCGGGAGCGTGAGCGAGAGGGAGAAAGTTCCACATTCGATCGCCTCCGGGCTGAGCGCGAGTTGGCGGATGTTCAAGTAGAACTCGTATCAGCCCAAACCTCAATTGTTCTGGCCCGATCGCGTCTAGCTTCTTTCTTTGCGCCGGGAACCAATCCGGATTCGCTCGTTGCCAAAGGGCAATTCGCGCAGGATGGCTCGTTGCCCCCTGTGACAGAACTTGTCATTCGAGCTCTCGAAACCCGTGGCGACTACCGAGCCGAGGAGCACCAACTCGAACGGTGGGAATTTGAGCGTCGCGCGGCAAGGCGCACGCGCGTCCCGGAACCCATTCTCAACGCGGGCTTGAAGAGGACTCGTATATCGGGTTTCGCCGACAGCGGCTATGTGGTCTCTCTGACCATCCCGCTGCCTTTGTTCAACCGGGGCCAAGCGGAGACAGCCCGAGCCCAGGCCGTGGCCAAGCGAATCCAGGCAGAGCGGCTGGCCCTCCGGCAGCAGATCGAAGCGGAGGTCAAAGGTGCCTACGCGGCTTTGGAGCTCCGGCGCCGCCTTGCCCACGACTACTCGCGCGAGCTGGGGCAGAAGGGCACAGACTTGACGCAGATAGCCCAACTCGCCTACCAGGAAGGGGCACAAGGAATCCTGGAGCTTGTGGACGCTTATCGGATTGCGCTGCACTCGCAATTGCGGGCGGTGGAACTCTCGGCCGCCGCCAAGCAAGCACAAATCGAACTTGATCGCGCTGTCGGCGAGGAGGTGTTGCCGTGAAGAAGTCCTGGTTTTTGATAGTCCCCCTGTTCTTGCTCGCTACGTGCAGGAACAGTTCTCCACCCCCTGCAACACCACAAGAGATCAAGCCGCTTGCCGTCACACAATGGACGGAGAAGACGGAACTCTTCATGGAGCACCCGCCTCTGGTCGCGGGCGAAAACGCGCGCTTCGCCGTGCACCTGACCGACCTCCGGACATTCAAGCCCTTGACGGAAGGGCGTGTAACTGTCGAACTCCACTCCAGCAGTGGGAGAGTGGGGACGTTCCAGACTGGCGCGCCCTCGCGTCCGGGAATCTTCGGCGTAGATGTGAAACCGAGCACCGTGGGTACCGTCTCGATGGTGGTGCGCCTGGAATCGGAGGCGCTGCGGGACACCCACGAAATCGCGCACGTACAGGTGTACGCCGATTCCAAGGCGGCAGCGGCGGCAACGGGGCCAGAGGAAGTCGAAGCGATCCGGTTCCTGAAGGAGCAGCAGTGGACGTTGGATTTCGCAACCGAGGTCGTCGCGGAGCGCGCGCTTCGTGAAAGCCTGCGCGTACCTGCCGAGGTGCGCCCCCGTACGGGCGGCGAAGTGGAAGTCATCGCTCCTGTTGCCGGGAGGCTCGCGGCCTCCAGCACGATTCCTGGCCTGGGAACGACAGTACAAAAAGGGCAAGTCCTGGGGAGGATCATCCCACGTACGGCGACTCCATCGGACCGCGCGGCGCTTGAACTGGCCGTTGAAGAGGTCAGGACCGCCTTGCAGTTGGCTACGCGGGATCGTGAACGGGCTGAGCGACTGCTCAGCAGCGGTGCCGTGCCGGGCAAGCGACTGGACGAGGCGAAGGCTACCGAAGCCACGGCGAAAGCACGGCTCGACGCTGCACAGGCTCGGCTGGCACAGCACGAATCTTCGCGTAGCGCCGAAGGTGACACGCCGGGTGACTCGCAGTTTGTGCTGCGCGCTCCGATAACGGGCGTGATTGCTGCCTCGCATGGGACCCCCGGCGCGGGCGTAGAGGAAGGCGCGACCCTTTTCCGAGTTGTTGCAACCGATTCCGTTTACGTTGTAGCCAGCATCCCTGAAGCGGAAAGCTGGCGGCTGCGTCAGCTTGCAGGTGGAGAACTGGAGCTTGCCCAACAACCAAAGCCGCTGCCGCTGGGGCGTGTCGTCTCTGTGGGCCGTGTCGTGGACCCGGAGTCGCGCACCTTGCCAGCCATCTTTGAAATCCGCAATCAGGATGCACGTTTGGCCGTGGGTCAATCCGTTTTCGTTCGCCTGTTCACTACCACTGTAACCAAGGCACCCAGCGTGCCGGAGGCCTCGGTCGTCGATGACGCCGGGCGCCCTGTCGTCTTCGTTCAGGTTGCCGGTGAATCCTTCGCCCGTCGTGCAGTCCGTCTGGGGAGTCGCGAGGGGGGCTATGTCCAAGTTCTAGGTGGCGTCAAGCTCGGCGAACGCGTGGTGACGCGTGGCGCTTACCAGATCCGCCTCGCGGCTCTGTCGACGCAGATTCCCGCACACGGGCATGTGCACTAGGAGGCAGCGATGATTGACGGGTTGATTCGGTGGTCATTGCGCAATCGAGGGCTCGTCCTGGCCCTGGCGGCGGGGTTCCTGGCGTGGGGCGGTTATGTAGTTTCAACCATGCCTGTGGACGTGTTGCCCGATCTGACCGCGCCCACGGTGACGGTGCTCGTGGAAGGTCGCGGTATGGCTCCCACCGAAATGGAATCGCTGGTCACCTTTCCTATTGAAGCGGCGCTGAACGGCGCCGCTGGCGTGCGGAGGGTGCGGTCGGCAACAGCGGTGGGCATCGCGGTAATTTGGGTCGAATTCGAGTGGGGTGAGGACATTTATCGCGCCCGGCAGACGGTGAATGAAAAACTCAGCGTCGTCGCGGAGAGCCTTCCTCCAGAGGTGGAGCGGCCCGTGCTGGCACCCATCTCGTCCATCATGGGCGAAATCATGTTCATCGCGCTCAACTCGGAAAAGCACTCGCCGCTTGAGCTGCGCACCGTAGCCGACACGGTGATCCGCCGGCGCCTGTTGGCCGTCCCCGGAGTCTCGCAGGTGACGCCGATCGGGGGCGGACAGAAGCAATACCAGGTGCTCGTATCGCCCGCGAAGTTGAAGGCCTACAACGTATCACTCAACGAGGTCGAGGAGGCTTTGCGCCGTTCGAATCGCAACACTTCGGCGGGCTTTCTCGTCCAGGGCGGGCAGGAGTATTTGATCCAAGGCATTGGCCGTGCCACAGACCTAGAAACCATCGGCCAGACCGTTGTCGCTGCGCGGGGGACGCTGCCGGTTCTGATCGAGCATCTCGGACAGGTGCAGATTGGCGCGGCGCTCAAGCGCGGCGAGGGCTCCCACAACGGCAAGGCCGCGGTGATCCTGGGTATCCAGAAGCAACCCGGCGCCAACACGCGCGACCTGACGCGGACGCTCGATGCCGCGCTCGAAGACATCCAGCAATCGTTGCCCGAGGGGATGACGATCGAGAAGCACATCTTCCGCCAGGCGGGTTTCATCGAAGCCGCCTATCACAACTTGCTCGGTGCACTACGAGATGGAAGTCTGCTGGTGGTTGTTGTGGTCTTCGTGTTCCTGGCCAACCTCCGTGCTTCCTCGATCACCTTGGTGGCAATCCCTCTTTCGATGATGGCTGCTGTCATCGGAATGAAGCTCGCCGGGGCTACCATCAACAGCATGACGCTCGGAGGGCTGGCCATCGCCGTGGGCGCCATCGTGGACGACGCGATCATTGATGTCGAGAACGTCTTCCGGCGTCTTCGTGAGAACTCGCAGAAACCCTCTGAAGGGAGGCAGCCCGACCTTGACGTGGTATTCAAAGCGAGCAGCGAAATCCGCAGTTCTATCGTCTTTGCCACGCTGATCATCATTCTTGTGTTCCTGCCGCTTTTCTTCCTGAGCGGAGTAGAAGGGCGGTTGCTGCGCCCTTTGGGGCTGGCTTACGTGGTTGCGCTCTTTGCTTCACTGGTCGTGGCCCTGACCGTGACGCCGGCGCTCTGCTCCTATCTTCTACCGCGCGCGCGGGCGGTCGTCGCAGGCCACGAGCCCCACCTGGTCCGCTGGCTGAAGCATCGTTACGAGCGCGATCTCCCCTGGGCGTTGGATCACAGCGCGCTGGTCCTGGCGGGCTCGCTGTTGCTGCTCCTGGCGGCCGTCGTTGCCCTTTCCCGGACGGGCCGCGCGTTCCTGCCCGAGTTCAACGAAGGGACGCTCACAATCAGCTCCGTCACGCTGCCCGGAACCAGCCTCGAAGAGTCCGACAAACTGGGGAAAACCGTCGAGCGCATCCTGCTGAGCATCCCGGAGGTCAGTGCCACGGCTCGCCGTACAGGCCGAGCGGAGCTTGACGAACACGTCCAGGGTGTCGAGTCTGCGGAGATCGATGTTGGGTTAAGGATGCGCGACCGCCCGAAGGCGGTGCTGCTGGCGGAGATACGCGAACGGCTCTCGCTCGTCCCCGGAATGAACTTTACGATTGGCCAGCCCATTTCCCACCGCATTGACCACATGCTCTCCGGCACCCGTGCGAATATTGCCGTCAAGATCTTCGGGGATGATCTGCAAACGCTGCGCGACATCGCCAAGCAAGTGCAAGCCGCAATGAGCGATGTGCCGGGCGTTGTGGATCTTTCGACCGAGCAGCAGACGGACATCCCGACGATTCGCGTGCGCTTCGACCGTGTGGCACTGGCCCGCTACGGCATGCCGGTCGGCGCGGCCGCTGAGGCCCTCCAAGCCGCTTTCGTTGGGCAAGAGGTAGGGCAAATCTTCGAGGGGCAGGTAGCTTTCCCGCTTGTTGTGCGCTACCCGTTCGAGAATCATGCGGACATGGAAGCCGTCCGCCAGACCCTTATCGACACACCTTCGGGAGCGCAAGTTCCGCTCGGGGCCATTGCTGATATCCGCGAGGACCGCAGCCCCAACTTCATCAGCCGCGAGAACGTCCAGCGGAAGATCGTCGTGATGTGCAACGTGGCCGGGCGCGACCTGCGCAGCGTGGTCAACGACGTGCGACGCCACGTCCAGGCATCGGTGAACCTGCCGCGTGGCTACCGCATCGATTACGGCGGGCAGTTCGAAAGCGAAGCGGAAGCCTCGCGCTTGCTGTTGTGGCTGGGCCTGGCAGTGGTACTGGGGATTCTGGTAATCCTGACAGCGGCATTCCGCTCCTTCACGGATGCCGTCATCATCATGTTCAACCTGCCACTGGCGCTGATCGGCGGAGTGGTGGGCGTGTTTCTCTCGGGCGGTGTGCTCTCCGTCGCGTCCATCATCGGCTTCATTACGTTGTTTGGCATCGCCTCGCGCAACGGGATCATGATGATCTCGCATATCAAGCACTTGATGGAGGAGGAAGGAGTCGCCAACTTTCGCGCGGCCGTGATCCGTGGCGCGATAGAACGCCTCTCACCGATCCTGATGACCGCGCTGGCGGCGGGCCTGGCGCTGATTCCCCTCGCGCTCGGCGCGGGCAAGCCCGGCAGCGAAATCGAAGCGCCCATGGCCATCGTAATCCTGTTCGGGCTCCTCTCTTCGACCTTTCTCAACATGGTGGTCGTTCCGGCCATGTATTTCCGGTTCGGAAAGAGTCCAAACAGTCCCAACGCCAATAAGGCCCAGGTGGAGGAAGCATGACAGAGCATCAGGACAAGGGGCCCGCGCAAGAAGCTACACATTTCTTGCACCGTGATGGAAAGCACAAGCACATCCACGGCTTTGTGGACCCCAGGTTGGTCACAACGCAAAAGGGAATTTGGGCGGTCCAGTTGTCTTTTCTCGGCCTGGGCCTGACCGCAGTCTTTCAGTTGTTCATCATGTACTGGTCCGGCGGCGTGGCTCTGCTGGCCGACACGATTCACAACGTCGGCTACGCCGCCCCGGCTGTGCCCTTGTGGATCGCGTTTCGCCTCGTGCGAATGAAGCCATCCAAGCGGTTTTCCTACGGCTACGGGCGTGTTGAGGATCTGGCCGGCGCAGCGATCGTCTGTGTGATCCTTTTCAGCGGGATTGTGGCCGGCTACGAATCCATTCAGCGCCTAGCCCATCCGCAGGTGGTTGAAAAGCTCTGGGCGGTGGCCACCGCGTCCATCGTCGGATTTCTGGGCAACGAATGGGTCGCCCTGTTTCGAATCAGGGTGGGCAGAGAAATTCACAGTGCCGCCTTGGTGGCGGATCGTAACACGCGCGCGTGGATGGCTTGACCAGCCTGGCCGTGCTGTTCGGCGTGATCGGAGTGTGGCGGGGCCACCCGCAAGCCGACTCGCTCGTGGGACTCTTGATCACCCTTGTTATCGTGGGGATTGCGTTCCAGGCCGGCAAGTCCGTTCTCACCCGTATGCTTGATGGGGTGGACCCGGAGGTGATCGACGAAATCCGGCATGCTGCCGCCCACACAACTGGGGTCGCCGAAGTGCGAGCTGGCTGGCTAGGCTACCAGATTCATACTGAAATCAATGTGTCGGTCGATTCCGCCCCTCCGCACCAACCTTTTCCTTCGGTTAGGCGACACTTAGGCCGCCGGTCTCTCTACTCATCTTGGTGGGTGCTTAGGAGAAGAAGACTCCTTGGGGACCTCGACGTATCGCTCGATCGTGACCTAGCAGAGCCGCCCTTTCTCGGGAACTGTCGTTCCCACGTTTTGGGAACTATCTAATTTAGAAACAGCGCTTCTCCGCGATGGCGACGATGCGCCCATATGGGATCGGGGGACGCTGCGGCGTTTTCGAGACCTATCTCTGTCCAACGGTCGTCTGACAAAGGAAAAGCGCTTCTCGACACACGGCTTTGCGTCCACTGAAGGTCCGGTCGGACCAACCCCGCGCGCTTCAGCATCGAGCCGCTGTTACATCGCGTATCTCTTATAAAAGCTGCCGGACTTCCACTGCGGCCGGCGCGGATTGTTGGCCACATCGAGCAGGAGCGCCCGAACGATCTCCTCATACTGGGAAATAGTTTCTAGATTGATCGGTTGTTGCGGGTCGTCAAACGGTGTGTGTCCGCGCTCACGTCGCCATGCCCGCTGCACCGCAGCGAGCTCGCCGGGAAACCCGACGTTAAGCTTGATGGCCGGGATTCCGGCGAACACAAAGCTGCCCTGGTCCGAGTTGTTGATAAACCGGTTCGAGAGTGGCTCGAGATCGACGTCTATCGCGACGTTGTACGAGGCGAGGACTCGCCGCGCGGCGTCACCGAGGTCTGACTCGTCCAAACCAAGCACGAGCATCGCCTTCAACGGCACGGTAGCCTGAATCCCGTCGATGTTGATGTCAGCAACGATCGACCTTCGGTTTACGGTAGGATGTGCGGTGAAGTACGTCGATCCGAACATTCCGCCCTCCTCTGCCGTGAAGAAGGTGAACAACACCGAACGCCTGGGCCGAATACCTTCCTTTTTCAGTGCGGCAGCGATTTCGATCAGGGCGGCCACTCCGGAGGCGTTGTCAATCGCGCCGTTGTAAATCCTATCGCCATTCACAGGAGTGCCAACACCGAGGTGGTCGATGTGCGCCGATAGCACGACATATTCATCCCTCAGACGCGGATCGCTTCCTTCGAGCTTCGCCACGACGTTCGCACAGTCGACGGACTCCTCATGCATGCGCGCGTTAGCGCGGAGTCTGACCCTCAACGGGAATCGCGGCAGACGCTTGAGGGCCTTACCGGTCGCGAACAACTCCTGCGCGCTGTGACCAGTGCCCTCGAACAGCTTGTCGGCGCGCGCGGGATTGAACACCATCTGGATTAGCTCGCCTTTCCCATGGTTAAATTCGTCACCGGCGAGGTATATTGTCGTGTTCGTGATCGCGCCGACCAGGAACTGCCACGACGCCTCCGGGGCCGCGATGTCGATCCAGCCGACAAGACCGGCATCGCGGAACTGCTTCCACCGTACCGACGTCGATGAGTAGTGTTCAGCGAGAGATCGCTCGACCCCCTCTGGGCTGCCAGGCATTGTTACCGCGATTTTCCCTTTGAGATCGAGCCCTGCGAAATCATTGTAGTTCTGTTCCGGGATTTGTAACCCATACCCGAGAAAGACGAGCGGCGCTTCAACCTTGGGTGTGAGTTCAATAGCGTTAGTAAAGAATGCGTCATCTCCGAGGACCAGCGGCTCGGCTTCGCCACCGCGC
>CAZTHM010000114.1:0-9833 GCA_964613505.1 uncultured Acidobacteriota bacterium
GGCCGCCAAACCGTCGGCGGCGGCAATCCCCTTAACCCCGCAATTAGGACCTTCGAACCGTCACTGGTTAGACGGAAGGAAGGCCAAGTCAGTTAGTCTCGCTTCTCTCAATCATCCGGAATCGGCCCAACCCTTGCGGGCCCGGGATCTCCGCCCAATGCTAAATACGTCCCGGCCCACTTATAAGTTCCCACAAGTAAATCCCGGCTGTCCCGAAGGTTTGCCGATGATTTTCGGAGGAAATGCCGCCCGCGGTGCATTGACGGTCGTCACGCCCCTCCGATATACTCGCGGTTTGAGCTTGGGCGCGAAACGGAGCCCGAAGACCGGATCATCCCGCCGCCGGGGGCAGGAGCCCTCTGCGTCTCTTTCTAGCCTCTCGCCATGAAGCTTAGCCCGCTGGTGCGCGAACTAACTCGCCTTGTGGGTCCCGACGCCATCCTCTGGCGCCCCGAAGACATGATGCTCTACGAATACGACGCGCTCTCCTGCGCGCGCCAGCCGCAAGCCGTCGCCTTCCCGACTTGCACCGAACAGGTCGTTTCGATCGCCAAACTCGCGGCCCGCGAGAATCTTCCCGTGGTGGCGCGCGGGGCAGGGACAGGTCTGAGCGGTGGATCGGTGGTTACCGAAGGCGGCATCGTTCTGGCCTTCGCGCGCATGAAACAGATTGTCGAGGTCGACCTGGAGAACCTCCGCGCGCGCGTGCAGCCGGGCGTCGTCAATCTCGACCTTTCGTTTGCGGTCAGCGACCACGGCCTCTATTTCGCCCCCGACCCTTCCAGCCAGAAGGCCTGCACGATCGGCGGCAACGTGGCGGAAAACGCCGGCGGCCCCCACACTCTTGCTTACGGCGTAACCACCAACCATATCCTGGGGTTGGAAGTCGTCCTGCCCGATGGAGAAGTTATTCACACCGGCGCGCGCTTCTGGGATCGGCCGGGGTATGACTTGACCGGGTTCATCGTTGGTTCCGAGGGCACGCTGGGGATCGTGACGGAGATTACAGTTCGCCTTTCGCGCAAGCCCGAAGCGGTCAAGACTCTGCTGGCGGTTTACGACCGCATTCTCGACGCTCCGCGCACGGTGGCGGCGATCACGGCGCGGCGAATCACTCCCGCAGCGCTCGAGATGATGGATGGCATCACCCTGCGCGCGGTGGAAGAAGCTTTTCACGCCGGTTACCCCATGGATTCCGCGGCCGTCCTGCTGATCGAAGTGGAAGGCATGCGCGAAGCCGTGGAAGACGGCGCCGACCAGATTGAGGCCGTCTGCCGCGAAAACAACGCGCGCGAAGTTCGCCGCGCCAAGAATAACGAAGAGCGCGAGTTGCTCTGGCGCGGCCGCAAGAGCGCCTTTGGCGCGCTGGGACGCATCAGCCCCAACTACTACGTTCAAGATGGCGTCATCCCCCGCACGCGCCTGGCGGAAATGCTGGAGTTCATCGGCGAGGTCAGCCAGAAGCAGCAGCTCCGCATCGGCAATATCTTCCACGCCGGAGATGGCAACCTGCATCCGCTCCTGATGTTCGACGCGCGAGACTCGGATCAATCCAAGCGCGTGCTGAAAGCCGCCGAGGCCATCATGGCCAAGTGCGTCGAGATGGGAGGCTCGCTCACCGGCGAGCACGGCGTCGGCCTCGAGAAGCGCGACCTGATGCCGCTGATCTTTTCCGACGACGATCTGGAAATGATGCGGAGATTGAAAGCCGTATTCAATCCCGACGGGCGGCTCAATCCCGGCAAGCTGCTGCCCACGTCCAAGATGTGCGGTGAGGTACGCGCGCAATTCAATACGGGAGGCGTGCTGTGACGGCGGCGATCGAAACCGCGCAGACGGCCTTTGCGTCCATTCTCGGCGCGGCACACGTGGTCACCGACCCGGCCACATGCGCCGGCCTGGGCGTGGATGGCATGGCGCCGCAATGCGTCCTGTATCCGACGTCTGGCGAAGAGGTCGCTGCCGCCCTTCGATGCGCGGCGGAGCACGATCTGGCTGTAATCCCATGCCGCAATGGCACCAAGCTCGACATCGGCAACCCGCCGCGCCGCTACGACGTGGCGCTCTCGCTCAAAGATATGAACCGCGTGTGGCACTACGAGCCTTCGGATTTGACGATTACGGCGGAGCCGGGAATGAAGTTTGGGGACTTTCAACACTTCGTCGCCCGCGAGGGACTGTGGCTGCCGCTTGATCCCCCCGGCGGTCCACGAGCGACATTGGGCGGCATCGTGGCGACGAATGCCAGCGGCCCTCTTCGTCTCTTTTACGGCGCCCCGCGCGACATGGTTTTGGGAATGAAGATCGCCACCACCGAAGGGAAGGTTGTCAAAACCGGGGGGCGGGTCGTCAAGAACGTCGCGGGGTACGATATCGCCAAACTTCTGATCGGCTCTTATGGCTCGTTGGGCGTGATTGTGGAGGTCAGTCTGAAGCTTTTCCCGCTTCCGAGTCATCGCGCGACGTTTGTATTGACAGCGGGGAGACTCGGCATCGCGCGTGACATTCGCCGCAGGATTCTGGCTTCGCCGCTCACCCCGGTGCGCATGCTCCTGCTGGATTCGGGGGCCGCTGCTCTGGTCCGGCGGGGTCCGCCTCCCGTGCTCGAGGTACATGAGCCGGAACTCTGGCTGGAATTTGGCGGGTCGCTGCGTGTGATGGAGCGCTGCGCCGGGGAATTGGAGGACGTGGCAAAGGCGGCGGGCGCTCGGATTTCAGTCCTGCCATCGGACGAGGCTGAGGGCGTTTGGAGCCGGCTCACGGATTTTCGGCCCTGGCTCCGCGAAGTCGCTCCGCGGCTGGTTGTTCTGAAAGCAACGCTGCCGGATTCGGCCAGCGAAGAATTTCTCAGCCGGGCTCAGCAGGAGGCCGAGAACGATAAGGTCCAGTCGGCGGGCTTCTGCCAGGCGGGAGTGGGAATCGTGCATGTTTGCTTGCTGGGCGCGGAATCGGACGCGGGGCTGGTCGCGCTGATCGGCAGGCTTCGCGCCGCGGCACAGGAGTTCGGCGGCGCGCTCGTGGTCGAGGACGCTCCAGTGGATGTCAAGAAACAACTCGACGTGTGGGGGTCCACTGACGACGATTTCGCCATCATGAAGAAGCTGAAGGCCCTCTGGGATCCGAAGGGAGTCCTTTCCCCGGGTCGGTTCGTGGGCGGTCTGTGATGGCAAGGGCAGCATCGAGACATCCGCCCCGATTTCTGCAATGCGAGGGGCGCGATAGCAGGCTGAATGAGCGTTTCTGAAACAGACACGACTATCGAAATGGCGAAGTCCGGTTACGGCCCCGGCGAGGCGCCCACGTTCGATGTGTACTCGAAGTGTGTCCGCTGCGGGCTGTGCCTGAACAGTTGCCCGACTTACCGAGAGCTGGGCGTCGAGATGGACTCGCCGCGCGGCCGGATTTATCAAATCATTCAGGTCGAGCGCGGACGGCTGCCGCTGGGCGAGAGTTTTGTGAAACACATCGATCTCTGCCTGGACTGCCGCGCGTGCGAAACGGCCTGCCCCTCGGGCGTGGAATATGGACGGCTGGTTGAATCCGCGCGCGGACAAATCGAGAAGCATTACAAGCGGCCGCCCATCGAAACGCTCCTCCGCAAGCTGTTCTTCCGCGAGATCCTCCCGCACCCTCGCCGGCTGGCGTTCGTGGGAAAGCTGCTGCGGGTGTATCAGCGCTCCGGACTGGAGCGGGCGGTGCTGGCTTCGGGAATCCTGAATCTCTTTCCGGGACGAATGGCGCGAGTGGCGCGCCTGGCACCGCGCATCGACACGCAGTTCTTTTCGGAAAAGCTGGGCACGGTGGTTCCAGCGATAGGGAAACGCCGCCATCGAGTGGCGTTCTTCGCCGGGTGCATTGCCAACCTGACGTTTTCGAAACTGAACGAGGCGACGGTGAAGGTGTTGGCACGCAACGGCTGCGACGTGGTGATTCCTGCTGACCAGGGTTGCTGCGGCGCCCTCCATGTACACGCGGGCATGCGCGACCTGGCGCGCCAACTGGCGAAGAAGAACATTCAGACTTTTGCCGCAGACGGGTTTGATGCGATCATTACCAACGCCGCCGGTTGCGGGTCGGTCCTCAAGGAGTATCCGCTGCTCTTCGAGGAAGAGGAGCGGGAATTCTACGAGCCCGCGCGGACGTTCACCGCACGGCTGAAAGATGTAACGGAGTTCCTGGCGGGCATTGACTTCAACCGCAAATTTGGAGTAATGAAAGTGCGGGCAACGTACCAAGATCCTTGCCACCTTGGCCATGCGCAGCGCATCCGAAGTGCGCCGCGCCGATTGCTCGCGGCTGTGCCCGGGCTGGAATTCGTGGAACTGAAGGAAGCGGAGATTTGCTGCGGCAGCGCCGGGATTTACAACGTCGTGCAGAACGAGATGGCGGAAAAGTTGCTCGGCAACAAAATGCAACGCGTGGATGAAACGGGCGCAGAAGTCGTCCTGACGGCCAATCCCGGCTGCCTGCTGCAACTGCGCGCCGGAGTGGCCGAGAGCCGCAACCCGCGCCGGCGCGTGCTCCACGTGATCGAGTTGTTGGAAGAAGCTTACGCGGCCGCAAACACTCGCTGAGAGGAACCAGAAGATGACAAATCAGGGAAGTCCCGAGTCGGAAAACGTCCTGAAGCCAGTGGATGCTCCGGAGCGCCATCAGCTGATCGACTACGGCGCGGCGTACTCCTCCTTCAACTGGGCGGAGGCACACAAGGAATTCGCCTGGGGGCGCACGGGGAAAGTGAACATGGCGCACGAGGCCATCGACCGCCAGCTCACGCGCGGCCGGCGAAACAAACTGGCGCTCATCTACACGGACCGCGAGCGCACTTCGCGTTTCACCTTCGAGGACCTTTCGCTTCAGAGCAACCGCTTCGCCAACGCCTTGAGGAAGCTGGGAGTGAAAAAGGGCGATCGCGTGTTCGTTTTCATGCCGCGCAAGCCCGAACTGTATATTTCTATTCTTGGCATTCTCAAGATCGGCGCTATTCCGAGCCCGCTCTTTGAAGCATTCATGGAAGATGCCGTGCGCGACCGCATGACCAACGCGGAAGCTGTGGCTCTGGTCACCATGCCGTCGATGCTTGATCGCGTCCCGCAGTGGGAGTTGCCGTCGCTCAAGCACGTCATCCTGGTGGGCGCGGCGTCCAACGGCTTGGCGGAGGGGCATCACAGCTATGAAGCGCTGGTCGAGGCGGCGGAAGACAAGACGGAAATCGAGTGGCTCACGCTCGATGACCCGCTGATCATGCATTACACGTCCGGCTCCACGGGGAAGCCCAAAGGCGTGCTGCACGTTCAGCGAGCCATGCTCGGACATCTGATGACCGGGCGCTGGGTGCTTGATATGCAGGAAGATGATATCTATTGGTGTACCGCCGACCCGGGCTGGGTAACGGGAACTTCTTATGGCATTTTCGCTCCCTGGCTTAATGGTATGACCAACCTGGTCCGCGGCGGGCGCTTCAATGCCGACGAGTGGTACGAAACGATCCAGCGATTCCGGGTGAACATCTGGTACAGCGCTCCGACGGCCTTCCGCATGTTGATGGCGGCGGGTGACGAGGTGGCGAAACGGCGCGATCTCTCCAGCCTGCGGCACGTGCTCAGTGTGGGCGAGCCGCTCAATCCCGAAGTTGTCTGGTGGGGCTGGAAGAACTATGGCCGGCGCATTCACGACAACTGGTGGATGACGGAGACCGGGCATATTCTCATCTCCAACTACGCCTCGATGACGATCCGGCCGGGCTCGATGGGCCGGCCGGTCCCTGGCGTCACGGCGGCCATCGTGGACGACGACGGCAAAGAACTTCCCGCCAACTCGCTCGGCAACCTGGTCATCAAACCCGGCTGGCCCGGTATGATGCAGACCATCTGGAAGCAGCCGGAACGCTACCAGGCCTATTTCCGCATACCGGGATGGTACGTCACGGGCGACAGCGCGTATCGCGACTCCGACGGATACTTCTGGTTCCAGGGCCGCGTCGATGACCTGATTATCACCGCGGGCGAGAACGTCGGCCCATTCGAGGTGGAGAGCTGCCTGGTGGAGCATCCCGCCGTCGCGGAGGCGGGAGTGATTGGCAAGCCCGATCCGGTGCGGGGGCAGATCATCAAGGCCTTCGTCGCTCTGCGCCAGGGGTACAAGCCCAGCGACGAGCTGAAAGAGGAAATTCAGAAGTTCGTCAAACAAAAACTGGCCGCCCACGCCGCGCCGCGGGAAATCGAGTTTCGCGACAAGCTTCCCAAAACCCGCAGCGGAAAAATCATGCGCCGCGTCTTGAAGGCCTGGGAATTGAAGTTGCCGACCGGCGATCTCTCAACACTTGAGGACTGAGGCGGGAAAGCTAGAATCCCGTGATCTCGTCGAGCTCGAAAAAGAACTCACCGGGCGCACCACTGACCATGATCTCCAGCGCCCAAGCGTCCTCACCGGTTTCGCCCTGACCCGCGCCACCCACCGGAATTCGCACCATTTCCCAACGGCTGGAAGGAACCAGCCTGAGTTCGGATCGAAGGTCTGGTCCCGCCTTGGGCGGGATCAGGCGAATTGTGGCCACATGCGCGTCACCGCGGATCCAGAGTTGAATTCCATGAAATCCCTTTTGCTCTCCCGGCGCGAACTCGTAACGCGCCGAGGCACTGGACAGCTCATTCGAAGACGGCGAGAGTCGTCCCGAGAATCTCAACGCGTGCTCGGTCCCGGCAGCGCCGGGCGAAATCAAGGTAAGCTCCGCAAGAGATTGGCTGGAGGGATCGGTGCTCACGGCTACCTGCCAGCGCTTCGTCAGCTCTTCCGACGCCTGGGGATTTTCAAAATTCTCAACCTTTTTTCCTTCCTGCGCGCCGGAGTCCGAGTCACCTGTGCTGCGCCCCATCAAGGAATAGGTCGTGGCCCACGAGGCCGTGGGGTTCGCGAAAGCATTCATCCAAAGGCCGACCAGCACGAAGGGGACGACGAAGACCAGCGCCATCGCCTTGCGTCGTGGCGGGATGCGTTCTTCTTTCTCCCAGCGAAATAACTTCCAGGCGAAGAGCAGGCCGAAGGTTCCGGAAACGCAAAGCGCCAACAATTCCGGCCAGTGTTCGGAAAGCGATTGCCCCCGCACCATAACGGCCTGGAACGCGCTCACCAGATACGTGGCGGGGAGGAACGTCGCGACCCGCTGGACCCAGTGCGGCAACAAGGGAAGAGGAACGGACGTGCCGGAGAGAAACAACAGCGTCAGCCACGCGAGGTTGTTGTAAACCTGCGCCTCCTGCATGGTGTTCGCAATACTGGCGATGGTGAGGCCAAAGCCGGAGAAGGCAAATGTCCCCACGGTGATCAGGATCAGTAAACTCAGCACGCTGATTTTGAACGGCATGTGAAAAATGAAGTGAGCGAAAAACACCAGGAGCCCGACGGCGGGAAGGCCCAGCAGGTAATTGGCGAGAAGATTGCTGCTGACAATCGTTCCCGGCCCGATGGGAGCGAGCCGGTATCGGCGCAGGCTGCCGCGCTCGCGCTGCATGACCGACTGCAAGCCCAGTCCCCAGAATCCGTTGCCCATAATGTTCAAAGTCACCACCGGCCCGAACATGTAGAGGACCGCCTGGGGATTGCCGTGAGCAAACAATCCTGCGTAGACAAAGAGGAAGACCACAGGGAAGAAAAACGTAAAGAAGAGCGCCACCTTTGTCCGCATCACCAGGCGGATCGTCAACAACGCGATGCGTATAAACGCCATTCCTCTCACCGAATGCTGAATTCCGAAAAATGAATGTCAGGCACTTCCTCGAATGCTCGAAACCTCACTGCACTTCATTATTCGAAATTCACAATTGATAATTCATAATTCACAATTCCTCCGGACCCCAGACTCATGGACTTAGTTTCCGTCCGGTCATTTCCACGAACACATCTTCCAGGCTGGGCTGGGCGATGTGGAGATCGAGCAGGGTATTGTTCTGCGCCTCGAGGAAGCGGATGAGGGCGGCAATCGCCTGGGCAGCCGGCTGGGCGTGCAAGAAGTACGTCCCGTCGGTTTCGCGGCAGTCGAGCACAGCTTCCAGTTCCTTCAATTGCTCGACGGGAGCCGGCTTTGCCAGGTGAACTTCCAGGCGCGTGCCCTGTCCAGACGCACGAACGAGGTCGCGCGGAGTTCCAAGCGCCACAACGCGGCCGTGGTCGATAATCGCCACGCGGTCGCAGAGTTTCTCGGCTTCCTCGATGTAGTGAGTGGTCAGGAGAATCGTACGGCCTTCCTCGCGCAGTTTTCCGATCAGGGCGTGGATGTCGCGCCGCAATTGCGCGTCGAGGCCTACGGTGGGTTCATCCAGGAGCACGAGCTCCGGATCGTTGACCAGCGCCAGAGCGAGCGCCAGACGTTGCTTCTGCCCGCCGGAGAGGTTCTCAAAAAAGGCGTGGCGCTTCTCCGTCAGTCCAAACTGGTCGAGGAGAAGTTTGATCGAGACATGCTTCCAATAGAAACTTGCGAAAAGCCGCAGCGCTTCTTCGACGCGGACTTTATCCTGGAGGACCGTTGCTTGGAGCTGCGCGCCAATCTTCTGCTTGAGCTGCGTACTCTCGCGCGCCGGATCGAAGCCGCAGACTTGAACCGAACCACTGTCCGGCTGCCGCAGGCCCTCGAGAATCTCAATGGTCGTCGTCTTGCCCGCGCCGTTGGGCCCCAGCAGGCCGAAGACTTCGCCTTTCTTGATCTCAAAGCTTACCCCGCGCAGAGCTTCAACGTTGCCGTATCGCTTGTACAAATCCTGGGCCCGAACGAGGACGGAGTTGAAATTATCGGTGGCCATCGCGCCAGCAAGACTCGGAAGAGCGGTTGCGCTCAAGACTCGCGCATCCCTCCACGGAACAGCCACTCCCCTCTGCGAGTGCCGCGCTTTCTCGTGGATTGGTTCCGCTCCAGCTATTCTTTCTTGCGCAGGGAGCGAAGGTCAATCCCCAAATGCCGCCATTCCTTGTACAGGCATCTCCGCTCGCCCAACGTGCCGGCCAACAGTTCCGTGCCGGTTTCGGTTTTTCCCAGGATTCACACCCCGGTCTCCCTTGCCGTCACGCGCTCAATCTGAGCCATCACGCGGAATCGAATCGCCAGACTTATTACCGATTTGGATTGCACTACGGCAAGGAGCAGTTCCGCGGGCGCGGGCGAATTTAGGTTCGCCTACCGAAGCTAAATCTCCAACCTATTCATTCTCAAGGACATTTTAGCTTTGCCTAATTTCGCAACAGTCCCTTTGTTTTCAACAACATATTTAGCTTCGCCTCCTACAATAAATTGTAACGCTCTGATTATAAAGAATATTTTAGCTTCGTCTCCTCCTATATATAAGGGCCACCGGCGCCGCCGACAGGCAAAACACACCCGCGCTTCTGTCCATGGGGAGAAGCCCCCAGTCCGCCCGCGTTCCTCCCCTCGAGCCCGCGAGCTTGCCGGGCGGCGGATCGACCTTTCCCCGCGCCCCCTTGCCTCGCTCGCCTCGCTGCATAGCCTGTCACCAACGAAGAGCAATAGGCTATCACGCTTCACCCGAAAAGTCAAGAGGAAAAAAGTCGGCGGTCGGCGCCGCCCGCTGTGATGTGGGGTGCCCTTTTGCGAAACACCTTGGGCATGAATCAGCCAAGCAGGAGTGTCAGACCTGCAATCCGAGCTTTTGCGAATCTGGCGAAGAGTGCTGCCTCAGCGGCGCGCCAACTCAGTCCTGTCGCTGAGCCGAGTATTCAGCTTGGCAAGCTGAGATTTTAGCTCCTGGATTTCGGCTTGCTGTTCCTTCACAGCCTCGATGAGCAGTGCGGTCAGGCGCGCGTAGTCCACCGACCGGGCATCCTTG
>CAZTHM010000115.1:0-9821 GCA_964613505.1 uncultured Acidobacteriota bacterium
GGTTCGGAGACGAACCTAAATCAGGGCCGCCTGAACCGCCAATTTTCGCCCTCGGCGGTGAATCTCTCGCGAAGGAATCTCGATGACCAACTCGATCCTGATCAACCGGCCTTTGCTTCCGCGTTTGATTCTGGCGCCCGCCCTAATCACGCTGGCGATCACGATCCTGCGCCTCGTCGGCGAGCTCCAACGCTGGCCGGAAACGTTCTTCAACCGGACGATGGGGGGCTCGGTCGTCGCAATCACCTGGCTCGCGCCGATCTTCGGCATCTACTTTGCGCTGAAGCTGGACGACTCCGGCAGCCCGCCGAAATCCTATTTGCGGGCCATTGGGTACGCTGGGCTGGGAGTCATCGCCCTCGTGGTCTTTGCGGTCGCTCCGAGCACCCTCCGAATCCAGCACGGTTTCTACGGCCGCCTCATCTACGGTTGGACATTCTTCGCAGTTTCGGCGCTGCTCACATTTCGCGGCTGGCCGGAGCTGTTCAAGTCGCTGCTCGCCTACGGTTACGCGGCACGCATCCCGGTGGCTCTCATCATGTTCTTCGCCTATCGTGGCAACTGGGGCACACACTATGACGCCGTGCCGTCCGACATGCCCGCTCTGGGCCTGATCGCGAAATACCTGTGGCTGGGCTTCTTCCCTCAGTTGACCCTCTGGGTGGCATTCACGATTCTGGCGGGAATGCTCTTTGGAACCATCGCCGCCGGAATTGCGCGCGTGGTCAAAATCGACCGGGGAGTTCCGGTTTAGCCGTCTTGAGCGAGTATTTTCAAGTTGGGTTGCCGATTACCTTGCTGACGCTGGTATTCGGCTCGGTGTGGTTGTGGTTGATCGACTAACGCCTCTTTACTTCAGCTCCACTGCGCGGCCGGTGCGGATGGACTCCTTCGCCGCGTCGATGATCTCGTTCACGCCTACGTTCAACTCGGCGGAGATTGCGCCTGCGATGGGTTTGTTGATGCGAATGCAGTACAGGAAGTGCGCGATGCCGTTGCGTTTCTCCGGCGGCAGAGGCTGGGTCGCGACGGGCTTGCCCTGCGGGCTCTTCGCGTCCGCGTCGTTGTGGGCAGGCTGAAAGAGCAGGCCGTCGCCCATCACCAGGAAACTGCCCTTGGGGCCGAAGATTTCCGCCTGCCCTTTGCCGTAGGGCCAATCCCAGGAGGGCATCAGGATGGCCGTGGCATCAGGATATTCCAGGATGATGGTCGCATCATCTTCCACGGCATTGTGCTGCTCGGTCTTGAGTTTCGTTGCAGTCGCGAAGACCCTCGTCGGCCGGCCTTTCAGCCAGAGCGCCCAATCGGCGCCGTAGCAGCCGAAATCCATCAGGGCGCCCGCGCCGTTCTTGATGGGATCGTAGAGCCAGTCGCCGAAATATTTGGAGACGCCGATCTCCTTGGGTCCTTCGTGCCCGAACTGGACAATCATTTTCTGCACCGGACCAAGCTCGCCCGCTTTGATGCGCGCGTAAGCATCCTGCGTGGGAGCGGCCCACGCGTTCCAATAATTCACCATCAGCTTGATGCCCGCCTCGCGCGCCAGGCGTTCCATCTCGCGGGCGTCGGCGGCGGTTGAGGCCATGGGCTTTTCGGTGAAGAAATGAATCTTGCGCTTGGCGCACTCTTTCAGAATGGCCAGGTGTTGATCGTTGGCCGTGGTGACGATGACCGCCTCGGGTTTCGCCTGGTCGAGCATCGCCGCGAGGTCATTGAAGAAGGGCACGCTCGGAGGCACTTTCTTCTGCGCCTTCTCGACGAGCTCCTCATGCGTATCGAAAACTCCCACCAGTTGCGCGTCGGGTTCCTTGGCGATGGTGTCGAGAATCCCCCAGACGTGATCGTGGTCGAGCCCCACGATTGCCACGCGGGTTTTGCCCTCGGCGGCGAATGAAATCCCCGGCCCACTCCACAGAACAAAGAGCAAGGCACTGACTAGAAAACCGTATCGTTTCGCCATCGGGCTCCTTCCAGAAAAGAGATGCATGCAGCGGGCAATTGTAACCTCTCCGGCGGGCGAGTGAAAAAGGAAATGCGGGCCGGGTCAGATCAACCGCTTGCCGTGGGCGACGATGTAGCCGGCAAAATTCGTGGGCCGGGCGTTGGCCAGGGCGCGGGAAGGATAGAGGTGGAGTTCCAGACTGCCGTCGCACCCTAGGACGATCTCCGATGTCAGGTGAACCCGCTCTACCAAGTTGAGGCTGTCGACATCCGGAGAGAAGATCGCAAGATCGATGTCGCTATCCGCGCCAGCCTCGCCAGTCAGTTGCGATCCGAAGAGGTACGCAGCTTCGATGCGGACGCGCTCGCGCACGCGCGCCAAGCCCTTCTCAATCGTCTCGTCTAGATTTGCGACCGTGGCCATTGGATAAAATCT
This sequence comes from uncultured Acidobacteriota bacterium, assembly GCA_964613505.1. Classification (GTDB taxonomy): domain Bacteria; phylum Acidobacteriota; class Terriglobia; order UBA7540; family UBA7540; genus CAZTHM01. The sequence goes on from CAZTHM010000115.1 coordinate 2,378, forward strand.
TTGGAAGCGGGAACAAGTCTCGCCACTTCCTTTGCCATCACCTCGGGAGACTCCTCCTGCCAATCTCCAGGGTACCTCGACTCGATATAGTATTCACTCAGATTTTCCAAAAGGAGCGCCTGATCCAGGGTTAGGGCCAAGCCGCAGCGCTCGGCGAGTTTTCGGAGACCATGGATTCGAGCCGGTTCTTCTCTTGTCTGCTTCAGGAGGAGTGCCTTTAAGGTTTTCTCAACCGCCTGCTGGAGATGAAAGATTGCGTACAATTCCTGCCCGGCACTATGAAGGGCTTCTGCCGACGTCATGTCGGCCTCGGCAAATCGGAGCCAGTTGCTAATTCCCTTTTCCATGGTGCTTGCCTACTGGATTGTACCAGAGCCATACGTCAGCCGGTGAATGCGCGCGCAAGTGCGGGTGTGAGCGCGACAAGCGCGTCATGAACGCGCTCGAAGCCCAGGCCGAAGACAAACCACACGGGCGCGTATTCGAGTGTGATGATGCCATGAATATTCCCGGGGAAATTCGAATAGTCCCAGGGGCACTTGCCGGTCAGTTTGCGGAGGAGCCATCCCGTCACGTACTCGACGGCCCAGATGCCGAGCAAATACACCAGGCCGCGCAGCGGCCAGAAATGCGCGCGCAGGGCGTTGTGAATGGGTTCCCCCACCGGCCCGAGGAGGCCGTAGATGGGAAACATCCAGAGGTAGCTGTGCCCCATCAGCCGCCAGTCGCGCTGCTTTCCCCAGGCTTTCTCGGTGACCGCGGTCCACACCACTTCCCAGCACCAGCCGAGCAGGCCGTAAATGAAGAATCGAATCAACATCGGCGCGGGATTGTACACCCCGGTTGCGGGCCGGGCTCACACATTGCGATTCGCGGCAGCGCGCTCACTGTTTCGAATCGAGCGGGTGCGTGGTCTTCTCGAAGAACTCGTTCTGCAATCGCAGCGTGTCCTGGTCGGCCTTCACGGCGCGGATCACCTCGGCGACCTTGCTGGCCGCGGTTTTTGCGTCGAACTCTCCCAGCTCGCGCGTGGCGAGCGAGGCGTCGCCGGCGTAATGATCGGGGAACTTCGCGTACCACCAGATGCCGGTGTAGACGCCTTCGGGCAGCCGCAGCCGGTTCTGGTCGGCTCCGGACTCGCTTTTGGCGCGGTCGAGGTGCACGAGGTCAGGCCGCGAGATCATTGTGTGCGAGGTCTCGGATTCCCCGGCGTGCGAATCGATCTTGTCGCGGAGTTGGGGACGGCCCGGCACGTCAAGGCTGGGCATGTAGACGAAGACCGCATAGTCGCGCGCCTTGGCGAGCTGCGCCTGCCCGAAGAACGGCAACAAACTGTTGTTTCCGCCGTGGCCGTTGATGATCAGGATCTTTTTGCAGCCGTTGCGTGACATCTCGTCGGCGGTCTCCTGGAGCAGCTCCATTTGCAGGCGCGCGCTGTAGGCCACCGTGCCTGGCTCCTGCTTGGCTTCGAAGATCTGGCCAAAGTAGTACTCGGGAAAAACGATGGCGTATTCCTCCTCGGCGGCATGCACCGACACATACCGCGCGTTGATCAAATCGTTGCCGAGCGGCAGGTGTGGCCCGTGCTTCTCGAGGATTCCAAACGGCAGCACGCAAGTCCCCTGCGCCTTTTGAATCGCTCTGACGAAATCCGCGGCGGTGAGCTCTTCCCACTTGACGGGCAGTGTCTGCGCCCTCGCCACTGACGCGGCGAGCATGGTGAGAATCACAACCAATGGGGAACGAAACTTCGAGAGCAGCATGATCGTTGAACCTCCTGTCGCGATTTGGAGCGAGCAGTGTATCGCAAAGTTCGGAGGGAGGGGATAAGTCACGAGACAAAATCATTTGGGCCATTGCATCTCGGGCGAGGTTATTGTTGAATTTTCAAGGGCAGGGGCGAGCAACTCCAAAAAGAAAGAGGAGGCGCCACATGGCGGAATGGTTTTTCGAGCCAGGACATACTGCCGCGGAATTCTGCGCGCGCCACATGATGGTTACCTACGTTCGCGGGCATTTCAAGAATGTGCGCGGCAAACTCATTTTCGACCCGCAAAATCCCCGTGGCTCGCGGGTGGAGGTCCACATTGATGCCAAAACCCTCTGGACCGGAGAGCCGGACCGCGACGCCCACCTGCGCAGCGCCGACTTCCTCGACGTCGAGCACTATCCCGAAATCACCTTTGCGGGCGATAAGGTGGAAATCGTCGGCGACCACGATTACATCCTCACCGGAGAGCTGACCATTCGCGGCGTGACGCGTCCCGCCAGCTTGAAGGTGCGCTACCTCGGCCAGTGGCAGACTCCGTGGTGGGAGGGAAACGTGGACAAGGGACCGAAGACGCGCGCGGGTTTCCTTGCCGAGACCACGATTAACCGGCACGACTTCGGCGTCAGTTGGAACAGTCCGCTCGACAAGGGCGGCATCGTTGTGGGAAGCACAGTGGAAATCACCATCGACGCCGAAGCCATCCTTGAGGGGCCATAGGGCAGCGCGGCGCACTCTACCAGCGTCTCCTCACGCCAGTTTGCTGAGGTCGATACCAGGATCCAATTCCTCATCGGAACGGAGCATTTCCTCCCAGGTGATTTCTCGGCCGGTTTCCGCCGCCATGCGCCCGAGGATGGCGCTCAGAGTTGTTTCGGCGCCCTGCGCCGCCTCGTTGAGATAATTCCCGGTGACAATGCTCTCGATGAATTGCTTGCCTTTTTCCGGGTCCGCGTCTTTCAAATTGTCGGAGAAGGCCCCGGCGGCGGAGAACTGGCCCGGAGGCTGGGCCGCAGCACCGGCGTTGGCGTCCCACGGCTCGTCGCCGTAGATTTTCAGCGCCCCGGAATAGTGCGATTCCGAAACGCCCTTGCTTCCGAAGAAGCGCTCGCAGACGTCCCACCAGCCTTTGTTGAACTGCGTGGAACTGAACGTCACGTGGACGTCACCGGGATAAACGTAGGTCAGGTTGTAGTGGTCCCAGCAGTTGCCTTCGTCATTGCGGATTTTGCGGCCCCCACTGCCGCACGCCTTCAGCGGGTGCGCCTGCAACGCCCAGTTGATAATGTCGATGACGTGAATGCCCTGATCGATGAGGATGCCGCCGCTCAATTCGCGGTAGTAGTACCAATTGCGCAGTTTCTGTTCGGCGGGTGAGGCATTTGGCCATGCGGGTAGCTTAAGACCTCCAGTGTAGTAGTAACCCTGCGCGCAGGCGATGGTGCCCAATGCGCCAGCGTGAATCCGGCGCACGAGTTCGACAAACGGCGGCGCGCGGCGGATCTGAAATCCCACCGCCAGACTCAAGCGGCCCTGCGCCTTCTCGCTGAGAGCGATGTACCGCTTGGCTCCCTGAACGTCGATCCCCGTGGGCTTTTCGGAGTACACGTGCTTGCCTGCCGCCACCGCCGCCTCCACGTGGCCGGGGTGGAAGCAGTCCGGCGAGGCAACCACCACGGCGTCGATTTCCTTCGACTCCACCAATGCCTCGTAAGACTTGGGGCCGCGAAACATCTGCGCGATCTCGGGATAGCCTTTCGACCCCGCGATGCCATCGAAATACTTCTTGGCAGAGTCGAGCCGGTCTGGAAAGATGTCGGCAAGCGCGACCACGCGCGCCGCGTTGTGGGTCACCATCGAGGTCAGCACGGCGCGGCCCCGGTTTCCGCATCCGATCAGCCCCAGGCGGATAGCGGAATTCGCCGCCGTGCCGCGAACCAACTCCGGCTTAACCAGCATTGCGCTCGCCCCTGCGGCAATGCCGAGAAATTCCCGTCTGCCCAGCTTGTCTGCCTTTTTTTCGCTCATCGAAATCTCCTTGTTGCGAGCTCAGCGCAGCGTCGGCTGGCGTGGCTGCAACTTCGCGAAGGATTCAATCAACAGACGCGTCGCCGCGTCCACTAACATTTCTCCGCTCCCCGGCCGGCACCGCGAATTGACCGCTTCATACGCTCCCTCAGCATAAGCCTTGCGGTTCGGCACGTAGTCAATCATGTCGTGCGCCAGTTCGGCCACGATGGTCTGCGGAAACGGCGAAGCGTTCTTGAGGACCAATCCCAACTCAACGAAGATTTCTCCCGGCATTGCCACCCAGGCGATTTGATCGCCCAGCGTGATGACCTGCACTTCCGCCTCGAGTGGCTTGCCCCTGTATTCCGCGACGGCCAACACTTTGAAGGCCTGCACGGTTTCCAAAAACTCCGCCGCCTCCGGCCCGTTCTTCCGGACGCGCTCATAGACTTCGCGGGCCTTTTCGATTTCTCCCGGCTTCAATTCGTACAAGGGCAGTTTTACGATCTCTCTCCGCACCTGGATCGGCCCCGCGGTTACGGGCTTGACTTTCCAAAACGTCCGCAGCACTTCCCCCGCCAAGACCGTCCCAATGCGCGCGGCTTCCGCGTGCCCCTGCTGGGCCGCCGGGCTGTTCACGTCGAGATGGTTGATGTTCCCCGCCGCGCCGATGGTGAACACCGTGAGCATGTCGGGCCCTTTGGCGCCCGCCAGCAATTTACCCAAGGTGTAAGGATAGTCGGCGGAGAATTCCGTGCCTCCCACGGTGTCAAGATGCAACGCGAAGTTCACATAAGTCGCGAGCGGCTTGCCCTCAGGCGAATCAAAGTAAACCACCGGAACCGCCGGATCGATTGGACCCAGAGCCCTGACGATATCGGGATTCTGCTTGCCGGGGTTGAACCTCACGGTTCCATCTTTCATCAGGAAGCGCCGGTTGAAACTGATGGAATCCTCGTGGCCGGCAGCCGTCCAAACGCGCGCCGGCGCAAGATTCTGCTCGGCGCGTTGGACCGCTTCTGCGATCATCGCGGGAAGCGCGGCGTGATACTCCCGGGCAACTTCCGCGGCCGGGCCCTCCGCCCAGGCCAGGAAGAGTGGACTCATTTCCGGGCCCGTGTGCGCGTGCGTGGTGCTGATCATCACGTTTTCTCCGCGCACGCCCGTGCTTTTCTGGATCAAATCGCGGGCCGCGTCGGTGAATCTCCGCGGGATGCTTTCCAAATCACACGCGACGATGGCGGCCTTTACCCCATCCCTCTCCAACACGAGCGCTTTCGCATACAGATCGTCGTGCGTGCCGGTGGCAAGACGCAGCGCGAAGTATCCGCCCATGGGCATCCCCACCGGCGGCGTGATTCGCACTGCGGCGCGGCCCAAGCGCAATTCGCCCGCGTGCGCGAGTCCCGTCGCGATAAGGAAGACCGCAAGACGGATTGCTGTGCGGTTCATGGAGCGACCTCCGACCGCGCGCTCAACTCTCTTGGAAGGCGGCCCTGGTGGCAACCGCCTTTTATCCCAAGGTGGCGACGCGGGGGATTCTACCTGAGAGTTCGTGTCACGAAAAGCTCCGAGGTTCGGTTGGAGATCGGCCGCGATGAAGAGCGGTCATAGGCGCTATCACTCTGTCAGCTCGATAAGTTAGAATTGGCCCGTGCCGGAACTGAGTCGGTTTTTCGGAATTGTCATTCGCATGTTCGCCGAGGCGGACGCCCCCCACCATTTGCCCCATTTCCATGCCTATTATCAGGAGGGCGTCGCAATTTACGGCATCGAGCCACTGGATCTCATCGCAGGGAGCCTTCCCCAGCGCCAGAAGCGTTTCGTCGAAGCATGGGCCGAATTACATCGGGAGGAATTGCTCGCGGATTGGGCGCTACTCCAGAATGGCAGGAGACCTCAGCCCATAAAACCGCTAGAATAGAAGGGAAGATGATGACTCATCCTATCTATCGCGTCCGGTCGTTTGAAATCGTGAGCGCCTACACCCTCCGTGTGTGGTTCGACGACGACACGGAACAAGTGATCGATTTTCGCCCGGTTCTCGCCGGAGAACTCTTCGGACCGCTTCGCGACCTTTCACTTTTCAATCAGGTAAGAATCGACCCCGAAGTACACACCCTGGTTTGGCCCAGCGGAGCAGACTTCGATCCTGCAACCCTTCATGACTGGCCCGCACACGTGGATTCCCTCACCGCCCGGGCGCGCCGCTGGGAACTCACACCCGCTTGAACCGATCGCCTTTCGCCAGTCCTCACTCGCCCGCGCACTCAGCCGAGTCTTCGCAGTCCTTGATGGCCTGGTAGGCCATCCGAAGGACTTTGTCATCGAGGTTGAGTCCTCCCGTGGGATGGAGCTGCCCCATGAAAACCACCACCATGTCTTCTTTCGGGTCAATCACAAACGCCGTGTAGTAAAACCCTCCCCAAAAGTAGGAACCCACTGAGCCGAGTTCCGTCAGAAACTTCGGCTCGCTCGTCACGCCAAAACCCAGGCCGTAACCCATTTCGTCGAGCTTTCCCTGGACATGGTTCTGGCTGATCAACTCGACGGATTTGCGGCCTAAAATGCGTACGCCGTTGAGCTGTCCCCCGTTCAACATCATCTGGCAGAAACGATAGTAGTCTTCCGCGGTCGAGCTAAGACCGCCGCCGCCGGAGAAGTAAGTTCGCGGCCCTCCGTAAGGATAGTCGGCCGAGTAGGAGAATTGGCCCTCTTTGATAACCTGCCCGTCGGCGATGGGCTGAAGTCCTTTGTCTTGGTAATACGTGTAAGCCGTGGCGAAGCGAGCGGCCTTCTCATCTGAGAAGTAGTAACCCGTATCCTTCATTCCGAGGGGCTTGAAGATGCGCTCCTGGAAAAACTTGTCGAGCGGCATTCCGGAGACCACTTCGACGAAGTACCCGAGGACATCATCCGCCAGGCTGTATTCCCAAACATCCCCAGGCTGGAAGATGAGCGGTTGCGCCGCCAGCTTTTTCACCGCCTCGCCGATCGTCCCTTCCTGCTGAAGGAGTCCCGCGCCGATGTGCGCATCCACGTACGCCTTTCCCACCCGAGGATTCCAGTGGTACGTGAGCCCCGACGTATGCGTTAGCAGATGGCGAATGGTGATGGGGCGTTTGGCGTCCACCAGCGCGCCCGGCGGAGAAGTTTTGTCCTGTGGGTAAGGCGGATCGAGGACCTTCATGCTCTTGAATTCCGGAATGAAGTCGGAAACCGGCTGATTGAGCGTGAAGCGCCCTTCTTCGTAAAGCATCATCACGGCAACGCTGGTGATCGGCTTGGTCATCGAGCAGATGCGAAAAATGTTGTCGGCGCGCATCGGCTTCTTGGCGTCGCGGTCGGCCATACCCACTGCTTTCAAGTAGGCGACTTTCCCATGGCGCGCGACCAGCGCCACGCCTCCGGCGATGCGCCCATCGTCAACGCCTTTTTGAATGACGTTGGCGATTCGCTCCAGGCGCTCCGACGAAAGCCCCACTTCCTCGGGTGAACTGGATGGGCTCGTAGCTGGGGCAGAGGCCGGCGTGGCAGTTTCAGCCGCCGGGTGTGCAGTCGTTCGCAACCCCCAGACGCCGAGCAGCAAAAACACAAACGCTGCCAAGACTGATAATCGCTGCCGAAGTTTTTTCATGAAGTTCGCTCCTTAGGGTGTTGCGAGAC
>CAZTHM010000116.1:0-9794 GCA_964613505.1 uncultured Acidobacteriota bacterium
ACTCCCGTAGTGGATTTCTCGATGCGGGTGACGACCGTAAACGAGGAAGACCTCATATTGGTTGCATTGGTAACGGTGAGAACGGACTGGACCCGGACCGGGGTCAGCAAGGCGATACTCGCACCGTGACGGTTGACGGTCAGCGTATGGGTTTTCTCTTTGAAGGTGACGCCGTCGGGGCGAGCCCCTGTGACCTCGATGGGGATCCGAAGCATGAGCCGCTGGCTGCGTCTCCTTAGCTGCTCTGCCTGTGAAACCGTCTCACCGTTCATGGATACGCTGCCGAGGGAGCACGATCAGGCCATCTGATTCTATCGGCACAACTGAAGCCAGTGCGAGGGGGACGATCCCAGTTTTCCGGGTCTCGGATCTCCAGCCGATTAAAGCTCACCCACGTCGTTCGGCTGATGGAGAGGATGCCGCTCACTCATCCCAGCCGCAGTATACCGTATGCGCCTCAGCCTGGCGCAAGCAATTGAACTCGGAGTGGCCGCTGGGCACAGAATGCAACACCATCATCGACACAAATCGGCTAGCGTCGGTCGGCCGTCGGTGCAGGCAGACTCCGAACGCTTTTAGATTGCGCAAGCCGGGTCGCAGCTCGGGTGGAGGGGAAGAAGACTGCATCCTTAGGGATAGAATGCAAAGTTGGAGATCGCCAATTCATCACCACTCGGAACCAGGAAACCGAATTTGCCTGCGGCGAAGTTGTGAGTGACTTCGGTCCAGGAATCCAGGGGAATCCAACTCTTGCCGTCATAGGATTCGTGAACGACGCTGGTGGGCGAAATCCTGATCTGGATGGTGGTGTAAGCTTTTTGCTCCAGCTTCAAAGGGGTTTTCAGCAGCTCATTCACAACACCGTTGCGGACTTCGTTCCGATAGAAAAATTTCTTGTCCATCTGGTAAAGAACATAGTTCCGGTCATCGGTCGAGCCGACCACCCACTGGAGCCGGCGGCCTTTGCGCAACGCGGCAGTGAAAACGACTCTGCCCGATATGGGGGTTACCCGATAGAGTGAAAGATTACCTCCACGGCGAACAGACCAGTTGCCGTCTTGTGTCCAGCTCGCGGCATTCTCAAAGTCAGCCATGCCCGATTTAGTTTCGCGGGTGAGATGGAGATCAACATTCTTGGTTTCTCCACTCGACAGACGGACGGTTTCCGTTCGCGTCCCATGATTCGGCGCTTTGGCCACCAGGGTATAGGAGCCTTCGGGCAAGTTCAGGGTCGTCTCCGTAACTGGGCGCGCCTGACCCTCTCCGGCACGAGCAATGGTCACCTGGCTGTCAGCCGGTGCGAGGCTCAGGTGCAACACCCCTAAAGCCGCTTCCAAAGCCGCATCGGCCGCGGAGAGTTGCACGGTCTCGCCGGCTGCGAAACGCCGCGCGCCGCGCTTCGTCTTATACTGATCTTTGCGCAGCTCGATCGTGTGTTCACCGGGGCTGATGTTGGAGGCAGAGAACGTTTCGTCCTGCCCCACCGTGCCCAGAACAGTTCGATCGAGCACGACCTGGGCTCCGGCAGTCCCACCCTGGATGGAGAGCGATGCCACACTAGGAACGGGGACGAGCCGGAACTCCAGTTTCGTTTCTTCGCCTTTTCGAATCTCGGCGCGCTGCGCAGCTTGCACCTGGTAACCGTCCTTCACGACCTGAACGGAATAGCCCTTAACATCCAGGTTGGGCACCCGCACTTGGCCGCCCTTGGTCTTGGCGCGGTACTCTTTGCCGTCGATCAACACACGGGCATTGTCCTCGCCTGTCACCACCACCAGCGTGCCCACGTTGCGGTCCGAATTCAGGTAAGCCGTCAGAGTGGGGGCCCCGCTGATGTCGAGCACCATCTTTCGCTGGTCAATCCCTGCACCCAGAATCAGCTCATGCGAGCCTCGCGAGAGGTCGGTTAGATCCAATCCCCCCGGGCCGGCGTCCCCTGCCGGCTTGCCGTCCAAAACAGCAGGCACAGGCCCGTAACTACAGTACAGGCGCGCCCGATTCCCCACACTGCTCACCACCACTGCCTTCAGCTCCTTGGCCGTCACGGGGCCGCTGAGCTGCGGAGCTGCGCCTAGAGCAGCCTCAAACGCGAACGAAACCGACCCGTGCCGCGCCGAGACATCCAGCGTGTGCTTGCCAGGCGCCACCTTGTCGTGGATAAACTGGCCGGACTGCAAGTCGCCTGCGGAATTGCCGTCGAGCTGCACTTTGCCTGTGTCCAAATCCGTAAGGACGCGCAAAACGTTCGCCAGGGGCTTCAAAGTGAGAGCAACGGAGGCCGGAGTGCCGAGCTTTACCTCGACGGTCGTCGTGGCATTCTCATAGCCTTCGGCATGGGCTTCAACTTTGTAGGTACCAGGGGCCAAATCCAGCGTTAGTTTCGAAGGGCCCCGGAGCTCCTCATTGACCAAGATGTTGGCTCCGTTCGGGGTGGTACGGACATCGAGAGCCACCGTGGGTCCCGAAACCGGTGCCGGTTTCTTCAAGCGCGGAACCAAAACCACGGCAGCCACGATAACTACTACGAGAACCGCGACCACGCCACCAATCAACGGCAAGCGCGAGGGTTTGCCGGGAACCGCTTCGGCGGGTGGTATCACCTGAGCCCTGGGTGGAATGGGCGGAAGCTCTGGCCGCGGTGGTTGAATCTTGGGTATCTTATGGCGAACAACAGTCTGTTCCAGCAGCGATTCAGCGGGCCCAGCGGGCGGCTCAACCGGAGGCGTCGCGGGCGCCGCAGAGGCGGGCTTGGCGGGGGGCGGAGCTGCGGGAGGCCCTGGCCGACCTGCCTTGGGCGGAGTGACGCCGGATGGCTCCTTGGCGCGCGGAGGCGCACCCCCTACTGCCGGACCAGCCTCGGGAGGAGCTGAAAAAGGCTTGCCAACCTCGGGGGGAGTCTTCGGGCCGGGACCCACTCGGGGCGGGGCTTTCGCCGGAGGTGCCTGGGTGGGTGGCTTGTCCGCCGCTGACGGAGGTTTGGTGAGCTTCGGGCCGCGAAAGACCAGCGTTTCTTCCACTTCGTCCTTTGCAGGCGCCGGGGGTGAAGACGGAACAGGGGGAGCGGCGTGCGGAGTTTTCGCGTCCGGTACAGGCGCCTTGGGTATCATAGGACCGCGGAAGATAAGGGTCCCGCTTCCCTCTTCAGGCAACGGCGAGTGCGATTCAGCCGGCGCGGCGGAAGGAGGTTCAGGGGCCGTAGGCGCCTTGGGAATCATCGGCCCACGAAAGACGAGAGTGCGATTCACCTCCCCCGACTCAGGCATAGCAGGTACAGGTGAACCAAGGGGCGGAACCTCGGGGGGCTTTTCAAACTTCGGCGCCTTCGGGATCATTGGACTGCGGAAGATCAGCGTTTCGCTCACCTCCGCGGGCTCGGGCGCAGGCTCTGCGACCACCGGCCTGGGTCGGGAGGGCAAGCCCGGGTCAGTCTTCTCGAGCTCCAAGCGCGCCACTGCACTGGCTAAACGGCTCGCGATACTTTCGGCGACCGACCGAAACTCGGGGTCGTCCAGGTAACGCCCGGCAATCGACTTTGCATTATCCGAAAGCGATTTGATCGCCTCCTCGTCAGCCGCCTTTTCAGCCTGCCGGTCCAAGTGGCCCATTTCATCCAGGTCGTTTCGCCGCGCCTGGCGACGTTTGGCCTCCTTCATCTCCCGGTCAAGCGTGCTGCGGAGCTGTGCGAATCGAGGCTCGTAAGGATATGTGGCAAGCCCTTGCTCGACCTGCTTTGCGGCACCTTCCAGGTCACCTGAGCCCTGCAACTGCCGCGCTTGAGAGACGCACTGGTTGACAAACTCCTCGCGCTTCTTGTCTTGCGCCAGGGTGCGCAAGCTTTTTGCCTGGGAGTGCGCGGGATCCAAATCCAGCGCCTGACTGAGGAGGTCTTCGGCGGCCCTCCAGTCGGTATCGAGCACCAAGCGCGCCCGCTCTGCCAGCGAGTCCACGAGCGCCGCGCGGATGGCAGAATTGCTCTCATCCAGTTGTCGCGCTTTCCGGAAGATTTCCGTCGCCTCAATGTATCGACGTTTCTTGCACAGTGCCTGGCCTTGTTCAAGAAGCTTCAAGGCTTCGGCGGTGCGTTCCACTCCCTGGCGAGCCTGTTTCTCCAGCTCCCCCAGCTCGGGGTCGTCGGGAAACTCGTCCTTCGACTTTTGCAGCAGCTCCAGGGCCGCGGCGAAATTGTCCTGGTGCAACTGCCGGTCAACCTGCGTCACCACGCGGGCCTTGGACTCTTCGCGTGCCTGCTGGACTCGGCGCTGGATCAGGCGCTCGGTTTCAACGTTGAGGCCGGGGTATTGGCTGTAGATCGTCTGGAGGATTTCCCACTGTCCCAGGGCCTCATTGAACTGCCCACGCTCCTCATAGAGTCGCGCCTTGGCGACGATCGAACTCACCAAGTCCCGCTTCTCCCGCATGATCCGGAGGGAACGCTCGAAGTGGGGTTCTCCAGGATGGAGATTGAGCGCGTCTTTGAGGATACTCACGCGCTTGTCGAGGTCGGGCTCCGCCTCGACTTGGCGGTCTACCTCCGCGACGTAGCGCGACAATTCCTGCCGTTGCTGCTCCTCGACGTCGAACTTCAGGGATTGAAAAAGGGCATGACTGGGGTATTTCGTCATGCACTCGTTGCAGACCTCCAGCGCGCGGGCGAAATTCCCGTCCGCCAGGCATTTTCTCGCCTCGGCGTAGGAGTTGTTCATGGCGTCGTGCTCGGACCGAACCTGGTTGTAAAAGTTTTGGTAAGTGGCGCTGCGCTCCGGTACCGCAGTGTCAGGCGCCTTCTGGTCGAGTTCCAGGGCGCGCTCGAGCTTGAGCAGCGCTGAACTCACCTCGCCCTTCTGCCAGGCATCGACTGCGGCCTTGTAGAGGTGCTCCTTCTCGTCCCTCAGCGCCAGATACTCGGATTCCAGACGGCCGACCTCAGCGAGGAGCTGGCGGCCCCGGCTCTCCGTGGGACGTAGCTGCAGCACGTTCTCCAGTGCCTGCCGGGCGTGAGTGTAAGCATGATTGTCAATGTGCTGGCGGACCAGGCGGAACCAGTCCTCAATCTTCTCCTCGGTTCGCTCGTCCTCGATGTTCTTTTTCAGCGCGAGGGCCGAGGCGTTGTCAGGTTCCAGTTGCAGGACTTCTTCCACTTTCTGCATCGCCAGCGGGTATTCCTTCTCCTCGAAGCGTGTCCGGGCGCTCTCGAGGAGTTGCATAACGCGTTTCTGACGCACAGCCTGGTCGAGTTGCCGGCGCAAGAGCGACATCTGTGGGTCGATGTGCCCCTCGGCGCCCAACTCCGTCAGTATTTCGTCGGCAAACTGGTAATCCCCTTGTTCAAACGCCTTGGTCGCTCGCTGGATGCGCGGCTGGATTTTGGCCGGATCGAAGATCTCAATCGTCTCGCCCCTTAAGGCTTTCTGGAGAGTCTCGGCTAACTCGCGCGTGGTCGAAAAGCGATGGTAAGGCTGCTTCGCCATCGCTTTGTGGACCACCCGGCTGACCGTCTGGCTGACGGCGGAGTTGAAATCCGAAGCCGGAGGAGGAATGTGGCTGCGGACCGCCTGGATGATTTCATACTGGTTCCCACGATCAAACGGCCGGCGCTGCGTCAGCGTCTCGTAAGCCACCACCCCCAGAGAGAAGATGTCTGACAAGGCTGAAGGGGGCTTCATTTCAATCAACTCGGGAGGCATGTAAAGCAGCGTGCCCTTCAAGCCCTTGGTGGATTGCGCGTCCGCTTTGTGAACCACGCCGAAGTCGATGATCTTCACCGCGTCGTCGTCCATCACGAAGATGTTGCTGGGCTTCATGTCGCGATGGACCAGCCCGCGTTCGTGCGCCGCCTGCAATCCGCGACAGGTCTGCGAAATGATCTCGATGGACCGCTCAACCGTCAGGCGATGGCTGGCGGTTTTGATAATCCTGTCCAGCGTCATCCCATTGAGCAGGGGCATCACAAAGTAGGGGATCGGCTCGTTCGCCTCTCCGAACTCGCCCAAATCGAAGATCTCCACAATGTTGGGATGGCTGATGGAAGCTAGGGTTTCGTACTCTTTGTGAAAGAGCTCCAGCGCCTTCAAATCCGCGATGTCGAGAATGGTCTTCAGCGCCACGTCGCGTTTTACCACCGTGTCGTAGGCCTTGTAGACCACTCCCATCCCGCCCCTGCCGAGGACCTCGCGGATCTCGTAACGGTCTTTGAGAATCTTGGGAACTTCTATGCCCATGTTGGTGTCGGGAATAGGTATAGCACATTGGTTCTTCGGGAGGAAGAGCACTTTTTGAAGGTCCCTGACCAAAGGCCCGGGGGCCAGACCTCCCCCGCCCCCCAACGATAGCCATGATCTTGGCGGGCCTCAAATTTGGAAAGCGCTTGGTGCTTCACTACGCCCCGCGGGAGTTGAGATTCCCGGAGGGATAACCCCACTTTATGACACCGATAAACGAAATCCGCCTTGACATTCCTCAGCTTTGACGCTAACCTGACATTCTGTTCATGAGTAGCTGCCTCCATGTCGGCATGGCCATATGTTGTTGTCAGAACACTGCGCCGACGTGTGGAGGAATAGCCTAACCCGAAGTTAACTGGACTAATCCCAACCCACCGTCGGAGCAAATCCGCCGGTGGGTTTTGTATTTTGGAGTCAGCCCGTAATGAAAGTCTCCAATTCACTCTGGAAGGAACATCTCGCCGCCAAGATGCCCGGGAGTCTGGCTCGGGAGGTTGATATCTTTGAAACCGAGCTCGAGCTGAGAAAACAAGGCAAGCTCGATGAGCGGTTGTTTGCCGAAACTCGCCTGCGCAAGGGTATTTACGGTCAGCGCTATGATAACGGCCAGAGGCACGACGGAACCAAGGTTCAGAAGCTGGCCTACCCTTCCCGCGATTTGACCAAAGGCCCGAATACGTTGTGGGATGCCCCGGGCATGCAGCGCATCAAGATTCCCGGTGGCGGACTCAACGCCGAGCAACTCGAGACTCTGGCGGACCTTGCCGAAGAATACTCGGACGGAATTGCCCACGTCACGACGCGGCAGGATTTCCAGCTTCATTACGTTCATATTGACGACACCCCTTCCCTGATGCGCCGCTTGGCGGCAGCCAACATCACTACGCGCGAGGCCTGCGGAAACTCGGTCCGCAATGTCACCGCCTGCCCCTATGCGGGCGTCTGCCCGGATGAAGTTTTCGATGTCACCCCTTATTCTCGCGCTCTTTCCGGATTTTTATTGGGCCATCCCGACTGCCAGAACTTCGGCAGAAAGTTCAAGCCCGCCTTCAGCGGCTGCTCTCAACACGCCTGCGCGCTGACCAGCATGCACGATCTCGGCTTCATTGCCATCGAGCGCCGCGAGCATGGAAAAGCGGAGCGGGGCTTCCAGATGTACGTCGGCGGCGGGCTGGGTACAGTCCCCTACCAGGCGAAGTTGTTCGATCCGTTCGTACCGCCCGAAGAGGTGCTCCCCCTCGCCCAGGCGATCGCCAGGGTCTTTACAAGGCACGGTGAGAAGAAGAACCGCAACCGGGCCCGGATCAAATTCCTGGTGAATGATCTGGGGGTAGAGAAGTTCAGGGAACTGGTCCTGGAGGAACGCCAGAAACTCCCGCCCGACCCGCGATGGACGGAATACGTGGAGACCGCCAAACAATTCCGGGAGGAGCCCCTGCGCCCGCCCGGGCAACTGCCGGCTTCGCCTTCAGAAGCCTTCCGCCGTTGGCTGAAAACCAATATTCGCCCACAAAAGCAGGAAGGCTATGTTGTCGCGACCGTGGCGCTTCCTCTGGGAGACATCACCGCCAACCAACTGCGAGCTCTGGCGGACATCGTCCGCCGCTTCACTAAGGAGACGGTTCGGACGACGGTCGAACAAAACTTCGTCATCCGCTGGGTGAGCCAGAGCGATTTGCGCGAGCTTTACAGTGCGCTCGCGGTCGTGGGCCTGGGCGATCCGGGTGCGGGAACAATTCTCGACATTACCGCATGCCCGGGAACCGACACCTGCAAGCTGGGGATTTCTTCCTCGCGCGGACTGGCGGCGGAGTTGCGAAAACGCTTGGCAGAGAAAAGTTTTCAACTCGATGAGGCGGTTCAAAATCTTCACATCAAGATCAGCGGTTGCTTCAACAGTTGCGGACAGCATCATGTAGCCGATCTGGGCTTTTACGGCGTCAGCCGCAAGATGGGCGGATACGCGGTTCCCCACTTTCAGCTCGTTCTGGGAGGTGAGTGGACCCACAACGCCGGGTCCTACGGCTTGCCGGTCATGGCGATTCCGTCCAAGAACATTCCTGAGGTCGTGACGCGTCTGACCGAGTGGTATGTTACGGGCCGGAGAAACGGAGAGGCGTTTCAGGACTTTATTAAGCGGATCGGGAAGACCGAATTGAAAAGCAAGCTCGAGGACCTGACCCGTCTGCCCGCCGCCCAGACCGACCGCTCCTTCTTCAGCGATTGGGGCGATCCCCGCGAATATAGCCTGGGCGACCTGGGAATCGGTGAGTGCGCCGGAGAAGTGGTTTCTTCCGTCGAGTTCGATCTCGCCACCGCCGAGCGGGAAGTTTTCGAAGCCCAGGTGGCGTTCGACAACGGCGAAACGGCGCGGGCGGGGGAACTGGCGTATCAAGCGATGGTTCATGCCGCCAGAGGGCTGGTCAAAATAGAATTCTCTGACATTCCGGACGACGCAGAGCGGATCGCCCAGGAATTCCGCACGCGGTTTTACGACACGCAAAAATTCTTCGATCCTTTTGCGGGAGGAAAATTCGCTCAGTATTTCTTTGCTGCCCACCAGAAGACCAAGACACCTCACACGCCGGAGTCTGTCCGCTATTTGATCGAAGAGGCCCAGCTCTTTATCGAAGCTTCGCACAGTTGCTACAATCGAATGGCCGCACCCGCGAACGCTTGAGGCAATGGGAATCCCTCTCATGGAACTTCAGCACGTTAATGTGAAACTCCTTGTCCGGAACCCCGAGGAAGTCGACCTGGAGCCGTTGATCCCGATCTTTCACAGTTGGATTCAGGGCCAGGTCTCGGAGGAGCTCCTGCTGGATGTCGCCGATTATCGGCACGTTGAAGCAGGGCCGGGAGTGGTCCTGATCGGGCACCAAGCCAACTACAGCGTCGACAATGCCGATAACCGGCTGGGAGTTCGCTACAATCGCAAGGCCGCGCTGGAGGGCAGTAATCACGACCGATTGAAGCAAGCAACGCGCTCGGCCCTTTCCGCCTGCCAACGGCTGGAAGCGGAGCCCGGCCTGAACGGGAAACTCCGGTTTGATGGCCAGGAAATGGAGTTCTTCATCAATGACCGCCTCGTTGCGCCTAACCTCGACGACACCCGCGAGGCGGTGGAGCCGGAATTACGGGCCTTCCTCCAAAAACTTCTTGGCGGAAGCGAATATGCGCTGCGTTACAACTCCGACCCGCGCAGATTGTTCTCCGTTTTCGTCAATTCCTCCCGCGCCTTCGACCTCGGCCAACTGTTGAATAACCTCTCCTGAACCCTCGCGGCTGCGCACTCAACGTCTGGAAGTTGGGCGGCGAGGATGGGCTAGTAACCTTGCTAGATTTTGCTTGACAACGGCAGACAAGTGTGATAGACTAGATTTTCACAGGGAGAAAAATATGCGCGGCCGGGAATCTGGAGGAAGGGTAAGGTGGCCGGAAAGAGGATCGGCCGACCGCTGCCCCTTATATAGGGAGGGGGACGAAGCTAAATTGTCCTTTATAATGAGTGCGTTACAATTTATTGTAGAGAACGAAGCTAAATATGTTGTTGAAAACAAAGGGACTGTGTAA
>CAZTHM010000117.1:0-9777 GCA_964613505.1 uncultured Acidobacteriota bacterium
CCGAGGCGGCGTGGGCCTCGCGCCGGAAACGTTCCAGCGCCTCCGGGTCTTTGGTCAAGTCGTCGGGCAGGAATTTCAGCGCCACAAAGCGCCCGAGCTTGGTGTCCTCGGCTTTGTACACGACGCCCATGCCGCCGCCGCCGAGCTTCTCCAGAATGCGATAATGGGAAACGGTTCGGCCAATCATGTCACGGAGCCCTGCGTCGTTCCAGCCATCTTAGGCTGCATGCGTAGCCAAGTCAACGGAGGGGAAGATGTCACGAGTCAGAATATTGACTGATTGGGTGATTGCATCGCGGGACAGGGCCAAAGGCGGGGAGCAATCCAGAGCGATCCGACGGAGGCCATTGGGTCAATCGCAGCCGCTTTCCTGTTAATGCCCTGTACTTTTGATCTTCGGAATTACCGTCCTATTTCCCTTCGAGAATTTCACGGAAGCTGTCGTAGAAGTGAATGGCCATTCCCCCGAAGCCGGGCTTAGCTCCGAGCCACTCCACGCTGGAACGCAACTCCTCCTCGAAGGTTTCGCGCCCCAACCCGTGGAAGGTAATGCTGGGGAGCATGAAGTGGACAGATCGGAACCCGGGGATGGAGCGCTTGGTTTCGGGATCGGTGATCTCGAATGTTTCGAATCCTCGCCATTCCGGATCGTTGGCCAGGCCGGCGCGCGCCACCTCGATGATGGGAGCGATCGGGTTTGGATCGGGATCGGCGGCGGCGCCGAATTGTTGGGCGAGGCGCGCCAGAGCTTTCTCAAACACCGCCTGCTTCTCGGGCGTCATCGTCGCCGGCGCCACCAGTCCGATGTGAAAGTTCACCTCGTCATAAAACAGAGACATGCGAAAACCTTCGTAGTAGAACTCGTGCCGGAGTTTGCTCCGCGCCAGCCGCTGACGGAATTCCGCCGCTGGAAGTCCGCAGACAAACCACACGGTGGTGTCTCTCTCGAGGAAAGTTTCCAGGCCGACGACGATTCTCTTTTTCAGCCCCGCCGCATAACTGAGAGCCGGAACGCCTCGCGCGATGATGCCGCCGGCCCCGTCGGCGCGGTTGACGTAGTCCATGATGGTTACGGATTCCAGCATGTCGGTCAGATGCTCACCCACGGTTTTCTCTTTCCCCCTAAAGGTCACCATCAACCGCTCGCGCTCCAGTCCTCCCGCCGGATAAAACCACGCCGGGACATCGCAACTGAACCGCGTCCCATTCTCGGCCTGCGCGCGCGCCGAACACAGAGAAACCATTTCGAGAAATTCCGTCAGAATCTTGGTGCGATTCCCCGGATCGACATAACCAATCAGCACGTAGGGCTCAACGTCAAAGTGGATTCCATCAAAGCGTGCCGCGGGCGCGCTGGTGCGATTGAAGGCGAAAATGGCGTCCACAGCGGCAAGGGCGGCAGCGTGATGTTCCTTGACGGCCCACTCGGGCGTGCCCACCAGGGCTTCGACCTTCAGGCCCTGCTCGTGCGCGCGTGTAAGGAATCCGCGGTATCCCTCGGCAGCGCGAATTTTCAACGGCGACTTATCTTCTTTTGAACCATTGTCAAATTCCACCGCCAGGTAAATCTCCTGAATGCGTTTTTCGGAGCAGAAGGCGAGAAGGCCGTCGAGTTCCCCGCGCCCACCCGGCTCGACGATGGGTTTGGTATTCCACGCCCACATGGCATGGTAAAGGTTCGTTGCGGGCTGGCTCTTGGCCGCGCTCGCGGGTTGAACCCCTTCCGCCGCTTCGCGCTTGAAGGACATATCATCCAGATAGAAACGGGTATCGCCTGGCGTAGTAATATTCAACGTTATGCGGACAAGCCGGCTGCGCTTCAATCCACGGAAATCCGCGAGGGGGATTTGGACTTCCTGCCACTCGGTCGTGACGCCTTGGGGAAGGTAAGCGTGCAGGGGCCGGCGGGGGCGAGCGTCCTCGTTGTTCAGGGTGGCTTCATCCGTCAACTCGATGTCGAAATCTTCCCCGCCCTTTTGCCCCTTGATCCAGAAGCTCAGAAAGCGATAACTCGTGGCGTCCAGATACTGGTGCGGTATCGCCGTGTTGGGGTAGAACTCCATCCAAACGCCGCAGAAGCCCTCGACGTCACGGTGCGCGGTGACGCGCAAGGAATGCCCCGAGGTCGTCCGCGTGATGGCAGGATCCAAATACGATCGCGCCCACGAGGGCGCCCGCATGTAGGTGTTGTATTGCCCGCCCCACCGATTGGCGACCCCCTGCTCGAAATGCCAGACCAGCAAGGCCCCGGCCGGCGGCTCGATCGGCAACGCTCGGACCGTTGCCTGCAAACCGCAAAGCATCAGACATCCTACGATGGAGCTTGTTCGAAGTCTCAAGGTGTTTCCTCTAATTGGAAAGTTCGCAGGTGACAGCCACCAGCGCGTCAAGTTTCTGGAGCGCCGCGCCTGAGTCGAGTACTTCTGCGGCCCGCGCGACGCCATCACGAAACCCACTTGCCTGCCCGGCGACCACGAGCGCGGCAGATGCGTTGGCGAGGACCAGATCCCGCAGCGGCCCCTTCTCGCCCGCGAGCAACAGCCGCATGAGCCGGGCGTTGGCTTCGGGATCCCCGCCCCGCAGCGCCTCCGGCATCGCGCGCGGCAGGCCGAAGTCCTCCGGCGTGACTTCGCGCGTGCTGACCACGGCGCCGTCGGTTTCGGAGATTTGCGTCGGCCCCGTCGTCGTGATTTCGTCGATGCCATCG
Source organism: uncultured Acidobacteriota bacterium (assembly GCA_964613505.1). Classification (GTDB taxonomy): domain Bacteria; phylum Acidobacteriota; class Terriglobia; order UBA7540; family UBA7540; genus CAZTHM01. Next base: position 2,708 of record CAZTHM010000117.1, read on the forward strand.
TGACCCGCCACAACGAAGGCTCGCCGCGTTCCGACCTCCGACAACACTCGCGCCATTAGCTCCGTTCGCGCCCGGTCGTAAACGCCGACCAGCTGCACCGACGCTCCCAGCGGATTGGTGAGCGGGCCGAGCAGATTAAATACTGTCTTCGTCTTCAGTGCGCGACGCGCGTTCATCACGTGCTTCATCGCCAGGTGCAATCGCGGGGCAAACAGAAAAACCATGCCGACTTTATCCAGGCATTCGGGAATTCGCTCCAACGGAATATCGATCTTGACGCCCAAAGCTTCGAGCACATCCGCGCTGCCGCAGCGGCTCGAAATCGAGCGATTGCCGTGCTTGGCGACGCGCACCCCCGCCGCCGCGGCCACCAGCGCCGTCGCGGTGGAGACGTTGAACGTCCCCTTCTCGTCCCCGCCCGTTCCGCAAGTGTCGAGCAGCAATCCGCTACGCCCCAAGGCTCCCACCTCCACGCCCGCTGCCCGCAATCCTTCGCGCGCGCGTTCGCGCATCACCTCCGCCAAGCCCACCAATTCTTCGACCCGTTCCCCCTTGTCGCGTAGCGAAACAAGGAAGGCCATGATGTCGGCGTCAGGGACAGACCCGGAAAGAAGCTGTTCGAGCACCGCCCGCGCTTCCGCGCGCGTCAGGTCTTCACGGCGTTCCAGTTTGTCAATCGCCTCACGGACTTCCATAGTGCTAGTGGCGCCAGGGGCGTCCCGCTCCGTCGGGTGGCGGACCAGGATGGCAGTGCTCCGGTGCTTCGCCACACTCCTGTCCCCTACATTGCAATATCCGGGTGGATTGCCTATACTGCCGTGTTTCGCGAATCGATGAAGTTCGCATTGTAGCGCAATTCGTTCGTCCGTTGTGTCCCGAGTCGGCTGAAAGCTGACGGCTGATCGCTGAAAGCTCCTTTCATGAAAATCCACGAATACCAAGCCAAGCAGATTCTGACTAAATTCGGTGTGACGACGCCGCGGGGCGATGTTGCTTACACGGCCGAGGAAGCGCGCGGCGTGGCGGAAAAGCTGGGCGGGACGGTGGTGGTCAAGGCTCAGATTCATGCCGGCGGCCGCGGCAAAGCCGGCGGCGTCAAGATTGCGAAGAATCCCAAGGAGGCCGAAGGCCTGGCTCACGAGATGCTCGGGAAGAAGTTGGTGACGCCACAGACCGGCCCGGAAGGTCGAGTGGTGCGGCGCGTGCTGATCGAGGAGGGCCTCGACATCGCGCGCGAACTCTATCTCGGCCTGGTCATCGACCGCGCGACGGCGCGGCCCGTGATGATGGCTTCGAGCGAAGGCGGCGTGGAAATCGAGGTTGTGGCAGCGGAGCACCCGGAGAAAATCCTGAAGGAACAGATCGATCCCGCAGTTGGGTTTCAGGCCTTCCAGGCGCGCAAGCTGGCGTTCGGCCTGGGCCTCGACGCCGCGCTCGTAAGCGAGGCCACGCGCTTCCTCTCAGCGCTCTTCAAGGCGTTTGAGGCAACCGATGCGTCGCTCGCCGAAATCAATCCCCTCGTCGTAACGCGCGACGGCCGCATTCTGGCGCTCGACGCCAAGATGAACTTCGACGACAACGCGCTCTATCGCCACAAAGACATTCGCGAACTGCGCGATCTCGACGAGGAAGACCCCCTCGAGGTCCGCGCCTCCAACTACAACCTGAATTATATCCGCCTGGAGGGCACGGTCGGCTGCATGGTGAACGGCGCCGGGCTCGCCATGGCGACCATGGATTTAATTCAGTACGCCGGCGGAAGTCCCGCGAACTTTCTCGACGTGGGCGGTGGCGCCAATGAAGAACAAGTTCGCCGCGGCTTTGAGATCATTCTGAGCGATCCCCACGTGCGCGCCGTGCTCGTGAACATCTTCGGGGGCATCATGCGCTGCGACATCGTCGCCAATGGCGTCGTCGCCGCGGCACGCAGCTTGAGCGTCAAGGTCCCTGTCGTCGTGCGACTGGAAGGAACCAACGTCGAACTCGGCCAGCAGATCCTCCGCGACTCGGGACTGAACTTCACGGTTGCCGCAGGCATGAAGGACGCGGCGGAAAAAGTTGTGGCGCTGTCCGGCCGCAATTGATTCATTGGACCATTGCATCATTTTTTCATTGAACGAAGTCAAAGATGGAACCCAAGTATCCTGCGGAAGAGTTGAAGGCGCGGTCGAAGAGATTTGCAGTTCGCATTGTCAGGCTGTCGCAAGCACTCCCGAACACACGTGAAGCATGGGTGTTAGGGAAGCAAGCTCTTCGTTCGGGAACTTCGGTCGCGGCGAACTACCGAGCCGCTTGCCGGGCGCGGTCCAAGCCGGAATTCATTGCCAAAATCGGAATTGTGGTGGAGGAGATCGACGAAACAATTTTCTGGCTAGAACTTCTGGTTGAGACGGGGATCGTAACCAAGAGGCGCATGACCGAATTATTGGCTGAAGCAGGCGAACTTCTGGCCATCTTTGCTGCATCCCAGCACACAGCCAGGTCGCGTGCTTCTTCAGTGGATCAATGAACCGATGAGTCAATGAATCAATCTTATGGCTATCTTGGTAAATGAAAATACCCGGCTTCTGGTGCAAGGGATTACCGGCCGCGAGGGGACATTTCACACGCAGCAAGCGGTTGCGTACGGCACGAAGGTCGTTGCCGGCGTAACGCCGGGCAAAGGCGGGACGAGCGTCGACGGCATTCCCGTCTTCAACACCGTGCGCGAGGCGCGTGAGAAGACGGGCGCGAACGCGTCGGTGATTTTCGTCCCCCCGGCCTTCGCGAGTGACGCCATCCTGGAATCTGCTGATGCGGGCATGCCTCTCATCGTGGCGATTACGGAAGGCATTCCGACCCTCGACATGATCCGCGTAGCGGAGTTCTTGCGCGGCAAGCCCACGCGATTGATCGGGCCCAACTGTCCGGGTGTCATCTCGCCGGGTAAATGCAAGATTGGAATTATGCCCGGCCGTATCCACCTGGCAGGTCACGTGGGCGTGGTGTCGCGTAGCGGGACGCTCACCTACGAAGCGGTCGGGCAATTGACCGCGCTCGGAATCGGACAATCCACTTGCATCGGCATCGGCGGCGATCCGATTATCGGAACGAACTTTGTCGATGCGCTCCGCCTTTTCAACGAGGACCCCGACACGCACGGCATCGTGATGATCGGTGAGATCGGCGGAACCGCCGAAGAAGAGGCTGCTGCGTTCATCAAGGCCAACGTGAGGAAGCCGGTCGTGGGCTTCATCGCCGGACGAACCGCGCCGCCGGGGCGCCGCATGGGCCACGCCGGGGCAATCATCAGCGGCGGAAAAGGCACGGCCAAGGACAAGATTGCGGCGCTCCAAGCTGCGGGCGTCGCCGTCGCCGAAAGCCCCGCGCTCATCGGCGAAACGCTCAAAAGAATTATGAATTCTGAATGATGAATTGTGAATTTCAACTTCGAATGCGCCGACCGCGAGGCGATGGGACGTCATTCATAATTCAGAATTCATAATTCATAATTCGCAACCTAACGGCTGGAACTCTTCCACGGAGAAACATGGGAATCGAACGCACCCTTACGATTGTGAAACCTGACGCCGTCGCCGCCGGCCACGTCGGCGACATCATCAAGGTCTTCGAGGCGAACCAGTTCAAGATCATTGCCGCGCGCCTCGTCCGCCTTAGCAAAGAGGAGGCGGAGGGATTCTATACCGTGCATCGCGGCAAGGGTTTCTTCGAGAGCCTGACCACCTTCATGAGCTCCGGCCGCGCCCTGGTGATGGTGCTCGAACGCGAGGGCGCGATCGCGCGCCTGCGCGAAGTGATGGGCGCCACCAATCCCGCGCACGCCCTCCCCGGCACCATTCGCAAGCTTTACGCCGCCGATATCGAGCACAATGCCGTGCACGGTTCGGACGCGCCCGAGACCGCCGCCTACGAAATCGGCTACTTTTTCCCTGGCATCGAACTCGTCTAACATCTGAGCCCGCGCATTCGCCGCCGCCGGGCCCCGGCCGGTTTTCCTATGGGTGTATGATGAACGGGTCCGAGGTGTGCCCGCGTGTCCCAAGGAGATTTAACCTTCGCCCCCGAACGCAGGATCTTCTCCGTTTCCGAGCTGAACCTTGAAATCAAAGGCTTGCTCGAGAAACGTTTTCCCGACATCTGGGTGACGGGCGAAGTCTCGAACTACCGCGGCGCCACCTCCGGCCATCTCTACTTCACGCTCAAGGACGCGGGCGCGCAGATTCGCGCCGTCTGCTTCCGCAACCAGGCGCGCTACCTCAAGTTCAAGCCGCAGGATGGAATTTCCGTGATCGCGCGCGGCCACCTCAGCGTCTACGAAGCGCGCGGTGAGTATCAACTCTACGTGGATTACCTGGAGCCGGCTGGCATCGGCGCGCTGCAACTGGCCTTCGAGCAACTGAAGCAAAAGCTCGCAGCGGAGGGACTGTTCGACGCGGCGCGCAAGAAGCCTCTGCCCGTGTTGCCACGCGCGATCGGCGTGGTGACCTCACCGACGGGCGCGGTGATTCGCGACACCCTGCGCGTCCTCCAGCGCCGCTTCCGCAACATGAACGTCACGGTCTATCCCGTCAGAGTGCAAGGCGAGGGCGCGGCGGAAGAGATCGCCGAGGGGATCAGGTATTTCAGCAAGCATCCCATCGTGGACGTGCTCATCGTGGCGCGTGGTGGCGGGTCACTTGAAGATTTGTGGGCGTTCAACGAAGAGGTTGTGGCGCGGGCCATCGCTGCATCTCAAATTCCCGTGATTTCCGCCGTCGGCCACGAGACCGATTTCACCATCGCCGATTTCGTTGCCGACCTGCGCGCACCCACGCCCTCAGCGGCGGCGGAACTCGTGGTCCACCGCAAGCAGGACTTTGCCGACGAACTTCACGAGCGCGCGCGACGCATGGGCCAGATGATGCGGCTCAGGCTGTCTGAGGCTCGCGAGCAATTCACCGCGTTGCGCATGCACCATGTCTTCCAGACGATCCGCACGCGCCTCGGCGAGCGCGCCCAGCGCGTGGATGACTGCATTGTGGAGTTGAACCGCGTGATCCGCGAGAAGCTGGGCGGTTGCCGTGAGGCATTGCTCCACGTCTCGGCAGGGCTGGTTCGATATGATTTCCGCCGACTCCTGAAGCTGAAACGAGCCGAGCTGGACGAGCGCGCCGTCCGGCTGCAATCTGAATTCGCTCGCCTGCTTGTCGAGCGGCGCAACCGGCTGGTCCAGTTTGAATCGCTTCTCAAAGAACGCAGCCCGCTCACCATCCTCAATCGGGGTTACTCGATCACTCGCGACGGCCAAGGCCACATCGTCCGCGACGCCGCCCAGGTAGCGGTCGGCGACGACCTCTCCATCCGCCTCGCCCGCGGTGAACTCGGAGCCGTGATCAGGATCAGGAAAACCTAGCACCGGTACAAAGAAAATGAAAACACGTGTCAATTATAGAAAGCTGGCGTTCGACAAATACGCCGCCGTATGTGCTCATTGCGGGTTCGGTGTACCAGCAGTTCTTGAAGTTGCCCATATAGACCGTGACCGCCGCAACAACTTACTGGACAATCTTGTGATCCTCTGCCCGAACTGTCACAAGATGTATGACCTTGACTTGATCTCAACGGAAACAATCAAAGAGATGAGGGATCGGAAGAAGGTTGCTGATTGGTCGAAGAGGATGAAAGATGCTGGCATCAAAGCCGCAAAGGCCCGAAAGAAGAATCTTGCTAAACGGCGCACAAAGTATCATGCGCGCGCCTTGAAGGCCTGGAAGGCCCGCCGTAAATGAATTGACGCCTCCCTCGGATGCAAGCCTGAGCCAGTCCGGAAAGTGCTCAAATCAGCTTTCACAGCTCATACCTAATCTTCCGCAGGAAATCCTTGCGCCACTTGGTGTCGGCGTCGGTTTCGGGGTCTTTGGTTTTCACGCCGTCGATGAGGCGACGGATGCTGCGGCCCTGGGCGCTTTCGCAGAGAATTCCTTCTTTCTTTGAATAAATCCCGGGACCCTTCGCTGCACTCAGGATGACATGATCCAAAATCTTTTCGGCACCGCGTTAGGGTGTTCGGACGCGCGCGGCGATTTCCGGGCCCAGACGCTGAAAGTCGCGGACGTTCCAGGTGTAAAGAGTCTGGGCTTTGATCTTAAGCGCGCAGTGTGCCAGCAGCGCATCATAGATCGCGCCCCCCGCGATGGCCCGAGCCGAGGCAGCGTCAATCGCCTTGTAATAATCGTCTTCGGAGAGGGTCACGAGAGTCAAGCGCTGGCGCATCGTCTGGAGGAAAAGCATGGCCTGGTCCGGCCCCACTCGGTGTTTGCCGGGCAAGGCGGTGAGCGTCGAGAAGACTTCGGCCAAACTGTGCGCGCTTGCGGCCGCCTCGCGTTTCGGGTATTTCAGGAAGGCATTCAAGCTCGGCTCGTGGTGCTCGTGGTCGCCATGGAAGGCGGCAACCAGCACGGACGTGTCGAAGAAGGCTTTCATTCAGCCCTTCCCAAGAGGCGGCGGTTGCCCCTCGAACGAACTCGTTGGAGCGTGTCCTGGGCCTCCGAGGCGCGCAATCGCTCGCCCGTCCGGTAAACCCAGATGCCTCGCTCCTTCTCGAGCGCGGGGCGGCGACGCACCAGCCGCAAGACGATATCCTCGCCTTCACATTCAAGCTCCAAGTTGTCTCCCGGGCCGAGCTCGAGTTCTTCCCGCAGCATCTTGGGAATGGCCACACGCCCGGCTTTGTCGATCGTCAGTTTGGCTGTCATAATGGAATAATACAATGGGAAAAACCATCATGCAACCCACAATGCGCTCTCTCAATCAGTCCCGCGACCTTGCTACAACTTGTAACCAATTTTCCGCAGGAAATCCTTGCGCCATTTGATGTCGGCTTCGGTTTCGATGCCTTGGGTTCTGACGCCGTCTATGACGCCGAGGATGCCGCGACCCTGATCGCTTTCGGCGACGATGACTTCGACGGGATTGGCCGTGGCGCAAAATATCTGGCAAACCTCGGGGACGTTTTTGATGGCGTTCAAGATGTTGATGGGGAATCCGCCTTCCATGAAGATGATAAACGCGTGCCCGCAGGAAAGGGCGAG
>CAZTHM010000118.1:0-3332 GCA_964613505.1 uncultured Acidobacteriota bacterium
TCACCATCCGCCTCCGCCGCCCCCTCCCCCGCCTCCGCCCGAGGAGCCGCCCCCGCCGCCCCCGCCGCCCCCGCTGCTCGAACCGGACCTCGAGCCCGGCGCCGTGGAGGAAGACGAGATGGCGCCCGAAAAGGAACTGCCCAGCGACGACGCGAAGCCGGCGGCACCGAGCGCGCTCAAGCCGCTGGTGCCGGAGTACCAGGAGGGCGAGTACGACGCTCCGCTCGCGCCCGCCGCGGCCAGGACGTCGGAGAATTGTTCCGACCACTGCTGCTCGACGCCCAGCGCCAGAGCGTAGGGCAGGTACATCTCGAAAAGCTGGGGCGTGCGGAGCGGCGGGTTCAGCAGGTTGAGCCGGTCTTTCTCCGTCATGGCCAGAAACATCTTGAAGCCGTCAATCTTGTCGAGGAGCGCCCGTCCGGCGCGGGTGGGCGCCTTGAGGAGATAATGGAAGAGATAGTTCAGAATCGCCACGAGCAACAGAATCACCAGGACCGGGACCGAGATGGCAGAAGCCATCATCACGATGCCCGCGACCTCGCCGGCCACGAAGGGTGTGGCGAACAGCGTGAGGAATATTGCCCCACCCGTTGCTGTTGCGCGGTGACCCGTCCCGGAAAAGACGCCTCTCCACGCCTGGATGACTTGCGAGCCCAGAACGAACACCCCCACGCTCCAACCGCTAAGCCAGACGGTCATGAAGAGGGCAAGGATCTTCTTGTCTCCGGGCGCCGACAGAGCGGCAACAATCAAGACCAATCCCGACATGACGAGTCCGGGGATCAGAAAGCGGCGGTTGGTGAAGAAGTAGATCTCTTCCAGACGCAGGCGGAGAGTGCTCTTGAGAGCTTCGAGTGCGCCGCCGATCTGGGTGTGGTTGGTGTTCTTGAGCTCGACCGTGGTCGAGCCGGCGAAGAGTTTGTCCGCGGCGCTCGCCTCTTCCGGCGCCAGCAGCGTCTTCTGACCCTGAGCCCTGGTCAGCGTGTAAACGCCCTCATGGTCTTTGATGGTCAGGTATTTCTTGACCGCCATGTTGATGACCGAGGATGCGAAGACGCGATGGTCGAATCCCATTTCCGTGAGGAATCGCATGGCGGCCGGAGAGACGCCTTGGGGCGGTTCGTAGAGGGGCATGATGACGCCGCTCGCCGGATCGCGTCCCACCGTGATCCAGGCGGCGAGGTAGTACATGAAAATCAGAATCAGGCCCAGGCTGGCGGCGACGACGTTGAAGTTGTCCGCGAGGAACCAGCGGATTTTCATTTCGCGGGTCGGCACCGCCACGAAACCTTTGGGCCAGGAGACCACGATGGTCAATCCCTCTTCGGGCGGGAGGGGCTGGGAGGTCCGGAAAGTGGGCCGGCTTTCCCCGTCCACCGACCACTTGAAGGCTTTGCCCAGCGAGCCCTGCGGGCCGGTGTAGCCGTCGAGGAGGATGGCGTCGCGATGCACGCCGCGCGGCAAGGCGATGGTGGCCGAAGCCTCGTCAATCGGGAACGCCCAGCCGTTTCCCGTCACGTTCCAGTAGAGCTCGTCGTGGTCGGCGAAGAAGCCCAGTTGCCGGGTGGTCCGGTAAGCCAGGGTGTAGGTGTATTCGCCCGGGTTGAGCAAAACGCTCTTTTCGCCGAAATAGATCCGAATGCCGTTGTCCAGGTCCTCCGTGTGATGAGGCTCGGGGTTGCCGTCGCGCCAGGCTTCGCGGAGCTCGAAGCCCACCACGTATTCGTTGCTCAGCCGGTCGCTGTAGCGGGTAGGGAAGTCCCGGAAAATGCCGCGCTTGATCTGCTCGCCGGCGGCGCGCACCTTGATCGTCTCGCGCACGTCCATCGAGCCGTCAGGGTTGACCGTGATGTCGCTGTGGAAGCTGAGAATGCGCTCGGCGAACAGCTCGTCGGGCGCCTGCGCGCGGGAAGACACAGCGGCGGCGACAACCGCGAGAAGCAGCAAAACAACCGAGCAGAAACGCTGACGCATCGAGACCCTATCCGCAAGCCATTAGCCGGGCCCGCCTGGCTGACTGGATGTGTAATTCAAGTGGGCCGGTCTCGTCAAGGAAGTTCGGAGGGGCTGGTGGGGCGGGACGGGGTGGATAAGGCGACGCCCCCCTCCTGTCGCGCGGGGCGCCAGGGGTTCAGCCACTCATAGCGTACTATAATACGCTAGTATAAGGACATCTAACACATAATGCCACAAATAGGATTATTCTATCGTGGCACTGTCATATTATGGCTATCCGTCTTATATATCCTATATGTATTATGCCCTCTAGCGGTGTTATCTACTTGTGGTCGGTAGCGTGAAAGCTTGTCCTGCGCGGAGAGGGCCGCGCCCTTACGGCCGGAACAGCCGCGCGGTCACCCGCGCCACCACGCGCCGGGGCAGAAGGCGCTGGGAGGCCAGCGCGAGTTTATTCATCACGCCCGGGACCACCAACCCGCCGCCCCGGTCGAGCGAGCGCAGCGCGGCCGCCACCACCTCTTCCGGTCCCTGCATGCCCCCAGGAAGCTTGGGCCGGCCGTACTGGCTGGCGGCGAAGAAGTTGGTGCGTGTTCCTCCGGGGCAGAGCGTGACGACGACGATTCCGGAGCCGCGCAGCTCCTGGGCCAGGCCTTCGGAAAAGCTGGTCACAAACGCCTTGCTGGCCGCGTAGGCCGTGGTGTAGGGAACCGGTTGAAAGCTGGCCGTGGAGGATACGGTGATGATCGCTCCACGGCGCTCCGCCAGCATGGGCGGGAGGAGCAGGTGGGTGAGCTCGACGAGCACGCCGACGTTCAGGCGGAGCATCTGCGCCTGGCGATCCAGGGGCAGTTCCCAGAATTTCCCGCGCGCTCCAAACCCCGCGTTGTTGACGAGCAGGTCGATGGCGATCCGGCGCTCCTCCAGAATCCGAACTAGCCGCTGGGCGGCGCCCGAGGCGCTGAGGTCGATATCAACGGGTTCGGCCGGCACCGAGTATTGATTGCGGAACTCTTCGGCGAGGGCTTCGAGTTTGGACTTCGTTCTCGCGACGAGCACCAGGTTGTGCCCGCGCTGTGCCAGGGCGCGGGCGAAGCACTCGCCGATCCCACTCGAGGCGCCGGTCACCAGAGCGTAGGAGGCTTGCGACAAAAGGTTATGCCCTCCCCGGTCGAGCGGAGGATCGGCGGCTTCGGGAGGCGCGAGCCTTGGTCCCAGATGGGGGTTGATAGGCAGGGTTGACGTGGCGCCTTCCGGTTGCCATGAGGTTTTCCGCCTCGGGGATTGTGGCGATCCCGCCGCGCGCCCCGAGCCGGGTGCAGTTCAGGCCGGCCATGGCGTTGGAGAAGTCGAGGATGCGGTCCGTCTCCCAACCC
>CAZTHM010000118.1:3375-9681 GCA_964613505.1 uncultured Acidobacteriota bacterium
TGAAGGCTCCGTGGAAGACATCGCCGGCGCCGGTCGTGTCGAGCGTTTCGACAACGAAACCCGGAGAGTAGTGGAACCGGCCCTGCGAGTAGACCAGAGCGCCTTCGCGGCCGAGCGTCATGCCGGGGTTGCTCACGCCGTATTCGCGGGCCATGAACTCCAGGACCTTGAAGGGATCGTCCCGGCCGGTCACGGCGGGCAGGAAGTTCGCCGAGGCGATGAGGTAATCGATGTAGGGGAAGAGCTTCTCCACGTTCTTGTAGACCGTGTCGAGGTCGGCGACCACCGTTGAGCCGGCTTCCCGAGCCCAACGCGCCGCCTGAAGCGCGGCCTCGACGTCACAGCCGTCGATGTGGAGGACTTTCGCGCCCCTAAAGTCCCGGGGGCGGATCTCCGACGGATGAACGGTCAGGCGCGCATCCCGGTCCCAGAACACCGTCCGTTCGCCCGTGGCCTGATCAACGATGATGTACCCGTATTGAGTCGTGGCGCCGCGGACCACGCGGACCGAACGGAGGTCCATGCCTTCGCGCCGGAGGCTGGCAAGCTGGAAGCGTCCGTCGTCGTCGTCGCCGACTTTCCCAATGTACCGGGTCCGCAGTCCCAGGCGATGGCAGGTGACCAGCGCCGTCGCCACCTGCCCGCCGGCCTGCCGGGTCATCGAGGCCACGCGCTCTTTCCCTCCCAGCGGAGGGAAGTCGCGAACTATCAGAACATTGTCGGTGGCGTTGAGTCCCAGACCGACCACATCGATTTTGGAGCGTCGCAATTCTGGCCTCCTTGAGAAGGGCAGGGGAGAGAATCTACTCTGGCGCGTTTCCCTCTGGCAACTGAAATGTGGGCACGGGGCCTCCGCCCGGCCGGGCGAAGGAAACACGGCAAGGTCTCCCTGGTCGTCGCCCCCGGGTTTCGAAGACCGGTTCTCGAGCGGGGTGATGGCTTGGGTGAACTGACCTGGGAGGCTCGAAAATCATCCACAGGAACGTCTGATAATGTATGGCGTCGAGAGTGGTTGGTTAACATAATCTGTTTTCCACATTATCCTGCGATTTTTCCACAAGTCGTTCAGCGCCCCCCGGGAGAGAGATTGGAAGCGTCAGTTTTGAAATCCGAGGCGGTGCCGGGTCCGTGGCGAGAGCCAGCGAGTCAGCGGTAGGGAGTCGCGACGACTACTTTTCCCTTCACGCCCGCCGGTGGATGTGCTAATTTCATGCGCTTGTCGGCGCGTCGACATCGGCCCTGAGATGCCCCTGCGCGAAACAGAAGCGGTCGTCTTGCGGACTCACCGCCTGGGAGAAGCTGATAAAATCATATCGCTTTTCACCCGGCAGTGGGGACGCCTTCGGGCCGTGGCCGCGGGCGCGCAAAGGCCCAAGAGCCGCTACGGCGGAACGCTCGAAGGGCTCAGCTACGTTCGCCTTTGGCTTTTCGAGCGGGAGAACCGCGACCTGCTGCGCATGAACTCGGCCGAGTTATTGGAGTCCTTCTTCGACATGCAGAAGGACTACCGGATGCAGGTGGCGGCGCAGTATGTGGCCGAGGTTGCCGAGCGCTTCCTCCCCGAGCGCGAACAGAACGAGCGCGCCTTCCGGTTGGTGCTGGCCGTGTTGCGCGGGATGAAGCATTCGGGAGAAGTCAATCGGCCGTTGCTCTATTTCAACTACTGGCTCCTGCGCCTGGGCGGCTTCCTTCCGGAGTTGGCCCATTGCGCCGCTTGCGGACGTGAGCTGGGAGAGGAGCCGGCGTTCTACGGCGAGGGTTCGGAAGGGCTGCTGTGCGCGGATTGCCGTCCGGCCCAGGCGGGCGTTGGAATTCCGAGCGGGGCCAGGGCAGTTGCCCTAACCCACTGCCAGGGTCCGCTGGACCGATGGCTGGTGGGCGAAAAGGAGCTGCCCGGCGTCCGCGAGGCCCGGCGCTTTCTCGAGGAAGTAATCGAGTCGCACCTGGAGAGGAAGCTTGCGACGCGGCCCTTGCTGGCGGACGAGATTTGAGAGGAGTCGAAGAGTCGAAGAGTCGAGAGTCGAAAGTAAGACCCGACCCTGTTCGAACTTTCAACTTTTGACTCTCAACTCTGAACCTCCGGCTGGCTGGAATCAATCATGGTCCTAAAACGCAAACCCGGAAAGAAAAGAACTTCAAGTGACGCCTTAACTTTCCAGGACATGTGTCTGCGCCTGAGCGAGTTCTGGGCGCGGCAAAGGTGTGTTATCGCTCTGCCCTACGATTTGGAGGTTGGTGCGGGGACGATGACTCCGGAGACCTTCCTTCGCGTCCTTGGGCCTGAGCCTTGGCGCGTCGCTTACCTTCAGCCCTCCCGGCGGCCCGCCGACGGGCGATACGGGGAGAATCCCAACCGCCTGCTCAAGCACACCCAGATGCAGGTCATCCTCAAGCCGCCACCCGACGATATTCAGGCGACTTACTTGGCCAGCCTGGAGGACCTCGGCATCGACCTCCGGCATCATGATATCCGCTTCGAGGAGGATAACTGGGAGGCGCCCACGCTGGGCGCCTGGGGCATCGGCTGGCAGGTGATGCTCGACGGCTTGGAAATCACCCAATTCACCTACTTCCAGCAAGCGGGCGGCGTGGATCTGGAACCCATCAGCGTCGAGCTGACTTACGGGCTGGAACGGATTGCCGCCTTCCTGCAGGGCGTGGACAACGTCTACGACGTGTGCTGGAGTAAAGGTGTGACCTACGGCCAAATTCGCCAAGAGGAAGAGCGCGAACTCTCGATATATGACTTTGAGGAGGCCTCGCCGGAGACGTGCCGGATGCTTCTCGACCTCTACGAAGGGGAAGCGACACGGCTGCTTGATGGTTACAGCACAACATATCAAGACACGGACGCAACAGGGGACATCGAGGGACGCCGGCAGATGCAGCGGGAACATTTCCCGTTGCGCAAGGTTTACGACCTCTGCCTGAAGTGCTCTCACCTTTTCAACATTCTCGACGCCCGCGGCGCCATCAGCGTCACCGAACGTGTCGCTATGATCGGCCGGGTGCGAGCGATGGCCTGCGCGGTGGCGGGAATCTATTTGGACCGGAAATCGCCTTCCGCGCCCGTCATCATGGAGGTCGAACCCGCGTGAAGGAACTTCGATTCCAGCCTCTCCTTGTCGAGATCGGGTGTGAAGAGATCCCCGCGCGATTCCTGGACGCTGCGCTTGATGATTTTGGGAAGCTCCTGCTCGAAGCCCTTGCTGAGGCGAGGCTGCTGCCGACAGAGGCTGCGCCAGCGACCTTGTTAGCCACGCCCCGGCGCCTGACCGTCTGGGTACCAGCGGTTCTGGAAAGACAGGCGGACCGGGTGGAAGAGGTGGTCGGGCCGCCCGTCAAGGTCGCCTTCGATGCGGAAGGGAAACCCACCCGCGCCGCGGAAAGCTTCGCGGCCAAGAATGGATCGAGCGTTGACGCGCTCGTTCGGGTGACTACACCCAAAGGCGAGTACCTTGCCGTCAGGAAGACCCACCGCGGTCTCCCCGCAGTCAAGTTGCTCCGGAAGAGCCTTCCCGAGGCGATAACCAGCCTCAGCTTCCCCAAGTCTATGTACTGGGTCGCTGGAGTAAGCCTGCGCTTTGTTCGGCCGATTCGTTGGATTGTGGCACTGCTGGGCGAAGGGAAGCAGGCGAAGACGATTCCATTCCAGGTGGCGGGCGTCCGGGCCGGTGATGCTACACGCGGCCATCGCGTGTTGGGCAAAGGAAACCTGCGAGTGGAGGGTTTCGAGGATTACTTGCAGAAGCTCCGCAGGTCGGGCGTTGAGCCAGACCCCACCCAGCGTCTCGCGCGGGTGCAGGTTGAAGTTAAAGGATTACTTGAAGGGTCGAAGTTCCGCGCCGTCGAGGATAAGTGGCTGGAAAACTGGATCGTGAATTCAACCGAGTGGCCGCGGGCCATCCTGGGGGGATTCGAAAAGCGCTTCCTCCACCTGCCACGCGAGATTCTCGTAACCGTCATGCGGGACCATCAGAAATACTTTGCGGTGGAGGACAAGCGAGGGAACCTGCGGCCGCAGTTTGTCACCGTGCTCAATATCGACGGTGACCAGAAGGGCCACATCCGGGAAGGGCACGAGCGCGTGTTGCGCGCGCGGTTCGCCGACGCCGAGTTCTTCTGGAACGCTGATCAGAGGGTTCCGCTTGCGGATCGAACCGACCACTTGGCTCGCGTAACCTACCAGGCGGAGCTGGGGAGCTACGCCGACAAGGTCGAGCGCATGCGCCAGATCGCCCGACTCGTCGTCCAGACGCTTGCCGATCAGGACAAGATCACCCACGCGGAGGCCGGGGACGCGCTGCGTGCCGTGGAACTCTCGAAGTGCGACCTTACGACGCAAATGGTCCAGGAGTTCACCGAACTCCAGGGCGTCGTCGGCGGGCTCTATGCCGCGGCGCAAGGCGAGCCCGAGGGAGTCGCGAACGCCATCTATGACCATTACAAGCCCGCGGGGCTGGAAGACAGTGCGCCGCGCAGCCTCGCCGGCGCGGTGGTTTCGCTGGCCGACAAACTTGACAGCGTGGTGGGTGGCTTTGCCATCGGACAGGAACCGACCGGCTCGAGCGACCCCTTCGCGCTGCGCCGACAGGGGAACGGAATAGTTAAAGTATTGGTTGAGGGTTCACTCTCCCTTGACCTCAGGCCGCTGGTCGAGCAGGCACTGAACTCCCTGACCATTGAATGGCAAAAACCGCAGGCGGAAGTCTTCAGCGCCGTCCTCGGTTTCCTGGCAGAGAGGCTGCGGTTCTATCTGGAAACCGTCTGTGGGCTGCGTTATGACACGGTACGGGCAGCGCTGGCGGCGGGTTCCCACATTCCCGCCGAGGCGGCAAAGCGCGCCGAAGCGCTGGAGAAGATTCGGGGCGGGGAAGATTTCGCGGCGCTCTCCGTGGCGGCGAAGCGGATCAAAAATATCCTCGGCAAATCGGCCACAGCGAGTGACTGGCAACCGGGCGAGGTTGACCTCTCGCTGCTCGAGCCGGGGCCGGAAATGGACCTGAATGCCGCCTACGCCGCCACGGCCGACGCGGCGGCGAAGCTCGCGGCGGCAGGCGAGTACGGGAAGGCCCTTGAGTCCATTGCCACGCTGCGGCCGGGGGTGGACAAGTTCTTCGACAAGGTTCTGGTGATGGCGGACGACCGCGCCGTGCGGGAGAATCGTTTGAGGCTGCTCGGCAAGCTGGATGACCTCTTCTCGGGAATCGCGCAGTTTGCGGAAATCGCTGGCTGACGCGGCCATGTCGACGCGTCGACATGAAAAGCAGTGAACAGTGAATAGTGAACAGTGAAAAGCCAAGAGGGCCGAAGGAAAATAGCTCAGGCGTGCACTCCGATGCCCCCGGTCGAGTTTCGAATTTCGAGTTTCCAGTTTCTATTTTCGGTTGGCTGAAAGCTGAGCGCTGACGGCTGACTGCTAAGAAGCAAAGGAGCAGCACTTATGGATAAGTCTGTGTATTTCTTCGGCGGCGGCAAAGCCGACGGCCATGGCGACATGAAAGACGTGCTGGGCGGCAAAGGCGCCGGCTTGGCCGAGATGACCAACGCGGGCCTGCCCGTTCCCCCCGGCTTCACCGTGGTGACGTCCGCCTGCCGCCTCTACTTCCAGGCGGGCAACAAGACGCCGGGGAACATCAAGGCGGAAGCGTTCCAGGCTCTCGAGAAGCTGGAGTCGCTGCTCGGTCAGAAGCTGGGGGACCCCAGGAAACCGTTGCTGGTGTCCGTCCGCTCCGGCGCCAAGTTTTCGATGCCCGGAATGATGGATACGATCCTCAACCTCGGCATGAATGACAAGATCGCCGAAGTCTTCGCCAAAAAGGCGAACAATCCCCGCTTCGCCTACGACAGTTACCGCCGCTTCATCCAGATGTTCGGCAACGTGGTGATGGAAATCCCCAAGGATCGATTTGAGCACGTCTTCGACGGCCAGAAGAAAAAGAAAGGCATCAAGCTCGACACCGACTTGACCGCGGAAGACTTGAAGCAGGTCATTGCCGAATACAAAAAGGTGGTCCGGAAGGCGGTAGGGAAGGACTTCCCCCAGGATCCTAAAGTACAACTTGAAATGTCGATCGAAGCGGTTTTCCGCTCCTGGTACAACCCTCGCGCCCAGACCTACCGGAGGATGAACAAGATTTCCGATGACCTGGGCACGGCGGTCAACGTCCAGACAATGGTTTTCGGCAACATGGGCGATACCTCGGGCACCGGCGTGGGTTTTACACGCAACCCGGCAACAGGCCTGAAGGAGTTCTACGGCGAATTCCTGATGAACGCGCAGGGAGAGGACGTCGTGGCGGGCGT
>CAZTHM010000119.1:0-9654 GCA_964613505.1 uncultured Acidobacteriota bacterium
TCGTCGCTTACCGGAACCGGCTGAAAGTGATTCGTGAAGCGATCGGGCCCAAAACCTTTGTCGAGGGCTGCCCCGCCGGGACGCCTTTGAATGGGATCGGGTACTTCGATTCCTACTTCACCGGGCACGACGTTTACAACAGTTGGCAGGGAATGTATGCCCTCTTCAGCTCCATCAACGCGAACGCGTTTTTGAACCACATGGTTATTTACGTGATGCCCGGCGAGGGAATCGAGGTCGGTCCGCCGATGACGGTCGAGGAAGCGAAACAGAAGAGGCCGCCCAGTGTGGTCGCGACCGCGCGCACGCGTGAAGATCCAATGATGGGATTCGGCGCGACGCTGCCGGAAGCCCGCACCCTGGTCACCTACCTTGCCCTCACCGGCGTCGTCTATCCCCTCGCCAGCGTTCTGCCCGAGTTGCCGGAGGAGCGAGTTCGGCTGCTGAAAATGACTTTGCCGACCATGCCCATTTTCCCGGTTGACCTTTTCAGCCGGGGGACGGACATGCAGTGGGACAAGTTCAAGCACACGACTCCCGACGATTACATCCATAACTACCCCGAGATCCTCGACTTGAAGGTCAACGCCAAGTCCGGGGTATACGATGTGGTGGGGCTGACGAACTGGCGAAGTCAAGCGGCATCTGTGGACCTCTCTTTTTCTGACAATCTGGGGCTCAGCAGCGGCGCACCTTATGTGGCCTTCGACTTCTGGGGACAGAGAATCGTGGGAATCTTCAAGGACCGGATGAAAATTGAGGTTGAACCTCACGACACCCGCGTCCTGCTCGTCCACTCGGCGTTGGACCGGCCTCAACTCGTCGGTAATTCCCGGCATATCACTGGCGCGTTTTCGATTCTTGATCTGACCTGGGACAGTTCGAAAAGCACCCTGCGTGGCTCCGTGCAGCCTGTGCCCGGGGACAAGTACACCCTCTGGGTTTACGTTCCCGAGGGAGTGGAAGTCAGTCGCACCCGCGCGGCAGGCACAGGCGGCAGCGTGATTCCCGTACAACACGAGTTGACCGGCAATTCGTTGATGGTCAGCTTCCAGGGACAGCAGGAGTCGGTGGACTGGGAAGTCGAGTTCACGGGGATGGCTCTTCCGAAATAGAGCTGGCGAAATCCATCCCACCTTGGGAAGCGGAGCCTTGGTCGCTTTCTTCAATTCACGTGTCCAAGACCGCCGCAGGAGCGGAAGACCTGACAGGCTAGGACATCGGCGTTAAGATAGGGCGGGTCGCATCATGAGGACTCTTGAACCAACCCTGGCGCGCGTGCTGATCGCCGACGATCAGCCGGACGTCTTGGAATCTCTCCGCCTTCTGCTCAAGGCGGAAGGCTTTGAGACCCAGGCCGCTGCCTCTCCGGCGGCGGTGGCTTCCGCCGTCGAGTCAAAGGATTTCGACGCGGCCTTAATCGACCTGAACTACGCACGCGATACAACTTCCGGGCAGGAAGGGCTCGACCTGCTGACGCGCCTCCGCTCGCTTGACGGCACGCTGCCGGTGATCGTGATGACCGCCTGGGGCTCGATCGACTTGGCCGTCGAGGCCATGCGCCGTGGGGCGCGCGACTTCGTCCAGAAACCCTGGGAGAATGCGCGCTTGCTCAGCATCCTCCGCACGCAGATCGAACTGAGCCAGGCGCTGCGCAAGGGGGCGCGCCTGGAAGCTGAAAACCGCCTTCTGCGCAGCGAGGGTTTGCCCGCGATGATTGCCGAGTCGCCCGTGATGCGGCCTGTCAAAGAGCTCGTGGCGCGCGTCGGGCCTTCCGATGCGAACGTTCTCATCACAGGAGGGCACGGGACCGGCAAGGAAGTGGTGGCGCGGACGCTGCACGCGCTTTCCCCCCGGGCTTCCAAACCCATGGTCACCGTGAACATGGGCGGCTTGGCCGAAGGTGTCATCGAAAGCGAATTGTTTGGCCACGTCAAAGGAGCCTTTACCGACGCCAAGGCTGATCGCGTGGGGAGGTTCGAGCTTGCGGAAGGTGGCACGCTTTTTCTCGACGAAATTGCCAACATGCCCATGGGCCAGCAGGCCAGACTGCTCCGCGTCATCGAGAGCGGCGAATTCGAGCGCGTGGGCTCTTCCAAAACTCGCCGCGCGGATGTCCGCTTCCTTTCAGCCACCAACGCCAACTTGACGGAAGAAGTTAAGGCGGGCCGGTTCCGCGAGGACTTGCTGTTCCGCTTGAATACCGTGGAAATCCCCCTCCCTCCCCTGCGCGATCGCCGGGAGGACATCCCCATCCTAGCCAACTACTTCCTCCGGCAGCATGCCACGCGCTATCAAAAGCCCGTCAGGGCGCTCGATGACGCCGCCATGCGGGCTTTGCTCGCTTCCGCCTGGCCGGGAAACATCCGGGAACTCGACCACGTGGTCGAGCGCGCTGTCTTGATGGCCCAGGGCGAGACCGTGCTGGCCAGCGACCTGAGCCTGCGGCCCGCCCGTGAGAGCATTTCACGTCTCGAGGAAATGAGCCTGGAAGACGTGGAGCGGACTCTTATCCAGAAAGCGCTGGAGCGATTTACCGGAAACGTGAGCGAGGCCGCAAAGTTCTTGGGCCTGAGTCGCAGCGGCCTATATCGCCGCCTGCAAAAATACGGGTTATGAAGCCCTTACGGTTTGAGCGTCGTATCCTGCTCCTGGCCCTGGCCGCGGGCTTCCCCGCTGTGATTACAGTGCTGGTCATGCTGTGGGCCGGCGAATTCACTCCCAAGGCACAGTGGACAATCGCCCTCCTGGTCCTCGGATTCTGGGTAACTTTCACCCTGGCACTGGAAGGGCAAATCGTTCGCCCTCTCCAGACTCTTTCCAACCTCCTGGCGGCCCTCCACGAGGGTGACTATTCCTTCCGCGCCCGCGGTTCGCGCCGCGACGACGCGCTCGGCGAGGTCTTCCAGGAAGCCAACGCCCTCGCTGATACGCTCCGGGCACAACGCCTGGGCGCCGTGGAAGCTTCCGCGCTCCTCCGCAAGGTAATGGAGGAAATCGACGTAGCCGTGTTCACTTTCGATGGGCACGAGCGGCTGCGCCTCTTGAATCGCTCCGGTCAACGACTCCTTGCCCAACCCGCTAAGCGCCTGCTGGGCGCGACCGCGCAGGAATTGGGGCTCGGTGACTTCCTCCACGACGAGCCGATGCGCATCGTGCAGTTCAGTTTTCCCGGTGGCGCTGGGCGCTGGGAACTGCGCCGAAGTTCGTTCCGAGAAGGCGGCGTCTCCCATCAGTTGCTCGTCCTCTCCGACCTCAGCCGCGCCTTGAGGGTGGAGGAGCGGCAAGCCTGGCAGCGTCTGGTTCGCGTCCTGGGCCATGAAGTGAACAACTCCCTCGCCCCCATTAAGTCCATCGCCGGAAGCCTGGGGAACCTGGTAGAGCGCGATCCGCGCCCGGGCGACTGGGAAGATGACATGCGTCAAGGCTTGCGAGTAGTCGAGAGCCGGGCCGAGGCTTTGACTCGATTCCTGGAAGGGTATGCACGCTTGGCGCGCCTCCCGGCGCCAAAGGTCCAACCCATCGCCATGGCAGATTGCATCCGCCGCGTCGTAGGTTTGGAGACCCGTCTGGAAGTGACTCTTCTGCCAGGGCCGGGACTTATCCTCAGTGCCGACCAAGACCAGGTGGAACAACTCCTGATCAATCTGATTCGCAACGCCGTTGACGCGGCGCTTGAAACCAAAGGGGGGGTCCAAATCACTTGGCGAAAGGACGGCGCTTACGCGAAAGTTCTGGTCGAAGACGATGGGCCGGGACTGTCGGGCACGGCGAACCTCTTCGTCCCCTTCTTCACCACCAAGCCCGGCGGGTCAGGCATTGGATTGGTCCTCAGCCGCCAGATCGCCGAAGCGCACGGTGGCACTCTGTCCCTTGAGAACCGCAAGGAAAAGAGTGGGTGTGTGGCGACGCTCAGGCTCCCCTCGGAGGTGATAGCGAACTCGCGCCAACCGGTACCGTAACTCGGGCTGTATGTAACAGCCCTTACCGCCAAAATGCCGAGTCCCAGTGTCCGGTTTTGGGACTCACCAATCCCAGAAGCGGGCATAATTCTATACAATCCCTGCAAGCGATTCCTGTAAGTCGTTTATAGTTAGAGACTTAACAACACAGCAGGGTGGCATTGAAAATGCCTCTCAAGCTGCTGGAGCACGTATGGACATCCCACGCCCAGAATTGGCACGGAAGAAGCGAGTGCGCCGCACTCTCTATGCTGTCGGAGTTGTCATCGTTATCCCATTGATTACCATAGGGCTTTCGCGCCTGAAACCCGCCGCCCCGACGGTTGAATGGGCCCCGCTGTGGCCAGACACCGTGAAGAGGGGCGAAATGTTGCGGCAGGTCAGGGGCTTGGGCACGCTAGTCCCTGAAGAGATCCTCTGGATTCCCGCCACAACGGACGGCCGAGTAGTGAGGCGCTTCGTCCTGCCAGGGGCTCAGGTCAAGGCGGACACCGCCATCCTGCAACTTTCCAACCCGGAACTGGAGCAATCGGCCCTCGACGCCGAGTGGCAACTGAAGGCCGCCGAAGCGCAGTACAACAGCCTGAAAGCTCAGCTCGACAGCCAACTGCTTGACCAGAAGGCCGCAGCCGCGACGGTGCAATCGGACTACACTCAAGCGAACTTAAACGCGGAAAAAGATGGCGAACTGGCGAAGTTGGGGCTGGGGGCGGAACTAAACGTAAAGGTCTCGCGTGCCAGGGCCGAAGCGCTCGCCACACGCAACGGCATCGAGAAGGAACGGCTGAGCGTGAGCGCGGCGTCAGCCAAAGCTCAACTCGACGCCCAAAAGGCGCGCGTGGAGCAGTTGCGCGCCCTCTCCGACCTCAAGAAGTCCCAGCTTGATTCCTTGAATGTTCGCGCCGGTGACGTCGGCGTGCTGCAGGAGCTTTCGGTCGAGGTCGGCCAGCGCGTGACCGCCGGAACGATTCTCGCCAAGGTGGTGCAGCCGACGCATCTGAAGGCGCAGATCAAGGTCCCCGAAACTCAGGCGAAGGACGTTCAAATTGGACTGAGGGCGGTGATCGACACGCGCAACGGCGTCATCGCCGGCCATGTGATGCGCGTTGACCCGGCCGTTCAAAACGGAACCGTAACCGTAGACGTCAAACTGGATGAAGCGCTGCCCCAAGGCGCGCGACCCGACCTGAGCGTGGATGGCACCATCGAAATCGAGCGACTGCCGGACGTGATGTATGTGGGCAGGCCCGTGCACGGCCAGCCCAACAGCACCATCAGCCTGTTTAAGGTGATCAACAACCGCAAAGAAGCGGTGCGCGTGCAAGTCAAGCTGGGCCGCAGCTCGGTGAGCACCATCGAAGTCGTCGAGGGACTGCAGGTGGGCGATCAGGTGATCCTCTCCGATATGTCGAACTGGGACAGCTTCGACCGGCTCAAATTGGATTGAGCCATTGGGTCATTTAGCGATTCTGTGATTGAGCGATTGCCGAAGGGAAACTTGAAATTGGAAACTGGAAACTGGTCGTAACAAACGGTGGGGGGCTTCGCTCATGCTTGTGCAATTTCAAGTTTCGATTTTCCAGTTTCCAGTTTCGATTCTCCAATTTCCAGTTTCGATTTTCTCTGCCGATGGCGTGATCGATTGTCACTTGTCACTCGTCACTCGTCACTTCTCAATTGAGGCGAGGACGTTGATACTGGGCGAGAGGAGCCTATGAGCAGTCTTCTCCAAGACCTTCGCTACGGCCTCCGTATGCTGGCCAAGAACCCTGGCTTCACCGCCGTGGCGGTGCTGACGCTGGCGCTGGGCATCGGGGCCAACACGGCCATTTTCAGCGTGGTCGACTCCTTCCTCCTGCGGCCCCTGCCGGTTAAAGATCCCGGACAGATTACGATCCTTGACAGTCCGAAGAAGCAGGGTTTTGCGCTGCCGCTGTTCTCAATTCCCGATTACCGCGACCTGCGTGAACAGACCACGAGTGTGTTCTCAGGAATGTTCAGCTATATGTCTCGATTCGATGGCCTGAGCGTGAACGGCAAGGCTGAGCGAATAAGGACCAACTACGTCAGCGGGAACTTCTTTTCCACGCTGGGCATCAAGCCGGCGCTGGGGCGTTTCATTCTGCCCTCTGAAGGTGAAACACCGGGCGCAGACCCCGTGATGGTGCTGAGCTATAGCTTTTGGAAAGGGCGCTTTGGCGGAGACCCCGAGATTGTCGACACGAAAGTCTCCGTCGATGGCCATCCCGTGACGATTGTGGGCGTTGCTCCGGATGGATTCTACGGGATTAATGCTCTGTCCGCGCCTCAGGCTTACTTGCCCCTGGGTATGGCCGTTTACGGCGGGCAGGTGACCGATTTCACGGCCAATCGCGGCGCGCGCATTGTTTTTGTAGGCGCCCGTTTGCAGCCCGGGAAGAGTGTTCATCAAGCGCAGGCATCGCTCGACGTCGTGGCCCGACGGCTTCGCCAGCAATATTCGGATACCGATAAAGATCTTGTCGTCCGAGTGTTTCCTGAACTGCGTGCCCGGCCAATTCCTCAAGCTGGCAACCTCGTGGTCGCCATCTCGGGGCTATTCCTTGGTCTCACGGCGATCGTGCTGCTGCTGGCGTGCGTCAACGTGGCAAACATCCTGCTGGTGCGCTCCACTATGCGCGAGCGCGAGATGGCAACTCGGGCGGCGCTGGGCGCGCCGCGCAGTCGCTTGGTCCGCCAGTTGCTGACGGAGAGCATCCTGCTGGCACTCATGGGTGGTGTGGCCGGGATTCTGTTCGGTTATTGGGGCAGTAGCGCGCTAGGCTCGGTAGACCTCCATGGGAATCTCTCCTTTCAGGTGGGCTTGGATTGGCGCGTTTTTGCCTTTGCCTTGGGTGCCGCGATCCTGACCGGCCTCATTGTGGGAATTGTTCCGGCCCTGCGCACCGCACGTGGAGATCTAAGCGCTATTCTTCGCACCGGCGGGCGCGGTGTGGTCGGCACCCATCAGCGCTTGCGTAGTGCTCTTGTCGTGTCACAGGTGGCTGGTTCACTCATGTTGTTAATTATTGCCGGACTCTTCATGCGCAGCCTCGGTGCAGCGCAACGCGCCAATCTCGGCTTCGATCCGAGCCATGTCCTTAATCTGAGCATGGATCCAAAGGAAATCGGATATACGGCGGGGCAGACTCGCGAGTTCTACAAGACGCTCATTAACCGCGTCCGCGCGCTGCCCGGCGTCCAATCCCTGAGCACCGCCGCTGCCGTTCCCCTAGGTTACGTCATCAAAGGCGACACCTTGGCGATCGATGGCTACCAGCCGCCGCCGGACCAGACGGCGCCGAGCGCGTCGTACAACGTGATTTCTCCCGACTATTTCCAGACGATGCGCATCCCTATGGCGCGAGGCCGCACGTTCACCGACGCCGACGATGATAAGGCGAAATACGTCGCGATTGTTAATGAGACCATGGCCAAGCGCTTCTGGCCCAACCAAGACCCGCTCGGTCGACAGTTCGCGATGGCACGTGATCCGAAACATCCGATGCAGGTGGTGGGCATTGCCAAAGACTCCCGATTCCTCGGAGTGACGTATGCCATCGGCGCCCTTTTCTACGTCCCTTGGGCCCAGCATGGTGAGGCCAATTCCCTGGAAACGCTGCAGGTCCGCACCGCAGGATCACCCGAGCTGATGATCCCGGAGGTCGCGCGTGTGATTGCGGCCCTGGCGCCCGACTTGCCCGTTTTCAACGTAGAAACCATGACCGAGGCCCTCAATACGCTGGCCGGTCTCTTGATTTTCAAAATCGGCGCCGCGCTCGCCGCTGCTTTCGGATTACTGGGGTTGATTCTCGCCATTGTCGGCGTTTACGGCGTTATTTCCTACGCCGCCAGCCAGCGAACTCACGAGATCGGCATCCGCATGGCGCTGGGCGCACAGTCGCAAGATATTCTGCGAATGATCTTGCGACAAGGGATCATGATCGTGGGCGCGGGTTTAATCATCGGTCTGACAGGTGCCTACTCGGCTGCGCGCGTAGTCAGCAATTTTATCGCGGTTAGTCCTACCGATCCGCTCACATACCTAACGGTCTCAGCGACGCTTACACTGGTCGCACTGCTGGCCTGCTACTTCCCCGCCCGGCGCGCGACCAAGGTCGATCCGATGGTGGCGCTGCGGTACGAGTGAAGCAGTGACAAGTGACAAGTGACGAGTGACAAGTGGCGAGTTTCGAGTTTCGATTTTCGAGTTTCAATGGTCCGATGGCTCGATGAGCCGCTGGCCCGATTCTGCAAGTGAGGAGACATCATGAATTCATCAGCACAAACACAATCCCTGGCGCAGAATGCCGCTGGGACCGCACAGAAGAGCAATGGCGAGGTGCTGATCCACCTCGAAGACATCAAGAAGGTTTTCGTGACGGACGAAGTCGAGACGCACGCCCTTTCGGAGATTCACCTGGACATCCACAAAGGCGAATACGCTTCGATTGCGGGACCGTCGGGGTGCGGCAAATCCACCTTGCTCTCGATCATCGGCCTGCTCGATTCGCCCAGCGAGGGTTCCTACACGCTGAGCGGGCACGCCGTGGCGAATCTTTCCTCTGAACAGCGTTCTCGCATCCGCAACCGGGAGATCGGGTTCATCTTCCAGGCGTTCAACCTGATTGGCGACCTCACGGTTTACGAAAACGTCGAGCTGCCGCTCACCTATCGCGGGATGGGCACGGCCGAGCGCAAGAAGCACGTTCAGGAAGCCCTGGAACGCGTCGGCATGTCGCATCGCGTCAAGCATTATCCCTCACAGCTCTCTGGAGGCCAGCAGCAGCGCGTGGCGGTGGCCCGCGCCTTGGGGGGGAAACCTTCGATCCTCCTGGCCGATGAGCCGACCGGAAACCTCGATTCCAAAAACGGGCAGGCGGTAATGGACTTGCTCCGCGAGCTGCATCAGGAAGGCGCCACGATTTGCATGGTCACTCACGACCCCCGCTACGCCACCAACGCCCAGCGTACGTTCCACCTGTTTGACGGGCGGATCGTGGAAGAGGTCGTCGGAGAAGTCGGTGGTCAATAGTCAGGGGCCAGTCGGAATGGTGAATGGTGAGTGGTGAATTATGAATTCTGAATGATGAATCAACGGCGGATCGTGCTTCTTCATAATTCATAATTCAGAATTCATAACTCGTTAGGGCGTGGGAGAGAAAACATGAACGCACTCCTTCAGGACCTTCGCTTCGGCTTGCGCATGTTGGCGAAAAATCCCGGCTTCACCGCCGTCGCGGTACTGACGCTGGCCCTCGGCATCGGGGCGAACACGGCGATTTTCAATGTGCTCGACGCTGTGTTGCTTCGCTCCCTTCCGGTGGCCGCGCCCCAGGAGCTGGTCTTGTTGACGGACCCCGACTCGCACGGAAGAAGCTTCGGCGCCGAGTCAGGAGATCGCTCGCTCCTGACCTATTCGGAGTTCGAATTCCTGCGGGACCATAACGAAGTCTTCTCCGGGATTTTTGCGGCGGACAGCCAACTCCCGCAACCCGAAGTCAACATTGGCAACCTTGCGAGTTCCGGCACAAAACCAGAAGAAAGCGCGCGCGTTCGGCTGGTGAGTGGCGGCTACTTTTCGACACTGGGGGTGAAGACGGCGGCTGGTCGTTTCTTTACGACCGAGGTCGACCGAGGGCGTGGCGGCTCCCCCTTGGCGGTTATCAGCTAC
>CAZTHM010000120.1:0-9618 GCA_964613505.1 uncultured Acidobacteriota bacterium
CGGCAGCACCGCTGCACGACACCCGACGCCGTGAAACTTGAAAATGGCGGAGGGTACTATGCGGACAGAAACAAGGAAGACTTCGAGACGCAGGTTCCTGAAGGAAACGAGCTGGGGTGTTGCCGCCGCGTCCGCTCTCGCCATGGCAGGAGCGGGGCGAGTTCAACAAGCCGAGACTGGGCCGTCGGCAATCGGTGCAATTGTTTTGCTGGGGCCGCCCGGCGCCGGCAAGACCGTCCAGGGGCGGCGACTCTCGGAGCGACACTCGATCCCCGTGATTTCGACCGGCGGCCTTCTGCGCGACCACGTCAAGCGCGGCACCCCGCTCGGCGTTCAAGCCGATCCTTACATGAAAGCTGGGAAGCTGGTCCCTGATTCCTTGATGACTCCCATCCTCGAAGACCGGCTGTCGCAACCCGACTGCCAGCGCGGCTTCGTTCTGGACGGCTATCCTCGCACGCTGGCGCAGGCGGAAGGGCTCGACGCGCTGCTCAAGAAAAAGAGTGTGACATCGCACGTGATACTTCTTGATGTCCCAGCGGAACGCCTGCTCAAGCTTCTGGCGGGACGGCGCGTCTGCCCGCGCTGCAATCGCTCCTATAACATCCACTTCCAGCCGCCCCAAAAGGAAGGCATTTGCGACGCCGACGGTGAGGCGCTCGAGCAGCGCCCCGACGACAAAGAAGAAGTCATTCGCAAACGCTTGGAAACCTACGAGAAGGAAACCCAGCCGGTCATCGATGCCTACTCTCGCCAGGGGCGCCTGATCCGCATCAATGGCAACCAGACGCCGGAACAAGTCGCCGCGGAGATTGAATTAAAGCTCACCACACAGTAGCACCTCCGCGCCAGGCAGCAACGGCGAGACGATCCTCCACGCCCCGCATGCAATCCTTTGCGAGTCCCAGTGAGTGTGAGGTAGGAGTGGACTAGCGTTGCTGAAGTGGGACTCCAACTTTGGTTTGTCCCGCCAAAGGGTAGTGTTACGTCGCCGGTTCGACGGCGCGGGGGCGGAGGAGAGCGGGCAAGGCGTTCCACGATCGTCGCAGGGGCGTTTGGAGCGGCGGCGTTGAGCCGAGGACCGCCCTTCCGTGATATGCTTGGTCGAGTGACAAGACGCACGCTGTGAGCGCGCGACACTGATGGCTTTAGACTGGCAGGAAAAACATGAGCTTTACTGGTAAAGTCACAAACGGCGCAGTTGTTCTTCCACCAGGGGTCAACCTGCCCGAGGGTACCGCGGTGCGCGTCGAGCCCGTACAAGAAGAAACCTTAGCCAAGCGCCTCAAGAATGTTATCGGCAGCGTTGAGGGTTTGCCCCCCGACTTCGCAGAGAACCATGACCACTACATTCACGGAAAACCCCGGAAGTGAACCCTCTCTTCGCGGACACCTACTATTTCCTCGCCCTCCTGCACAAAGGCGATGCGGCCCACTCCAAGGCTGTGGCTCTGGCGGAGAAAATCACCAACCCCATCCTAACAACCGCCTGGGTCCTGACCGAAGTTGGGGACGCACTCTCAGCGCCGGGACTTCGACCGTATTTCCTGCAATTGCTCGCAGCGCTTCGCGCCGACCCTGCCTGCACCATCGTCCCTCCCAGCCCAGCGCTCTTCGATGCCGGCGTCTCCTTGTATGCTGAGCGGTCTGACAAAGACTGGACACTTACGGACTGCATTTCATTCGTGGTGATGCGTCAATACGGGATGACCGAAGCCCTTACCGGCGACCGTCACTTCCAACAAGCAGGATTCACCCCACTCCTCCTCTAATCGCTCTGAAGAGAGCGCGTGAAAACCGCACCAAACACGGTAGAGTCCGCCTCTTGTGAAGGGCGTTCATGATCGACGTGAATATGCCGTCCAGACTTGTCCCGCCATAGTCGGAGAAGCGGCGCTACATCGCCGGTTCGACGGCGCGGGGGCGGAGCAGGGCGGGGAGGGCGTTCCACAATCGCCGCAGCGGCGTCTGGGCAAGGGACATCGTTCCGATGTAGGAGTAACCCATAAAGAACAGCATCAGGAAAGGTGTGGTGAGGTAGTTTTCGCTGTAAACCGAATAGGCCGACGTGTAGGCAAAGTAGGCGGCCAGGCTGAGTTCGACGGCGGGAATCCAGCCACCGCGCTTTAGATACTTTTTGCTCTCCCAATTGTCTTCGCGCCCTTCCACGCGGAACTTGGGCGTGCGCACGAACTCGGATTGCTTCCCGAGCAGCGCTTCGATGACGGCCTTGGCGTTGGAGACAGCAAGGCCGATCCCGGTGGCCATCAAGAAGGGAATGTATTTAATCCGGCTGCGCCAGCCGCGTGGATAAAGCTCGCGCTGCGCCACCATGTAAAACGACGAGACCGAGCACGTCGCGGCCAGGAAGAGCGGCAGGTCGAGATAGAGCATCTGGAACCACCCCTGGTAGAAACGCACGATCATGGCCGGCAGCAGAATCAGCGAGAAAAGCACCATCAGCGGGTAAGCGATGTTGGCCGTCAGATGGAACGTGGCTTCGAGCTTGATATGCCGCGGCTGGTCGCTTCGCCAGATGATGGGCAGCATCTTGCGCGCCACCTGCATCAAGCCCTTGGCCCAGCGCGCCTGCTGGGATTTGAAGGCGTTCATTTCCACGGGCAGTTCGGAGGGGCACTCGATCTTGGGGTCGTAGATGAACTTCCAGCCCTTGAGCTGCGCTCGGTAGCTGAGGTCGGTGTCTTCGGTCAGGGTATCGTGCTGCCAGCCGCCCGCGTCCTCGATGGCAGCGCGGCGCCACATGCCCGCCGTCCCATTGAAATTGAAGAAGCGCCCCGAGAAGTGCCGCCCGCCGTGCTCGATCACAAAGTGGCCGTCGAGCAGGATCGCTTCGACCTCCGTAAGGTTTGAATACGGGCGGTTGATCCACGTCCAGCGGCCCTGAACCACGCCCACTTGCGGGTCGGTGAAGTAGTGGATCATCTCGCGAAGGATGCCGGGGGGCGGAACGAAATCGGCGTCGAAGATGGCGATGAACTCGCCGGTGGCGCTCTCCAGGCCCGCTTCGAGCGCGCCTGCCTTAAAACCTGCTCGATTCCCGCGGTAGTGATATGAAATGGGATAACCCGCGTGCGCGTATTCACTGATCAGGCGCGAGGCGACGACGCGTGTCTCGTCGGTCGAGTCGTCGAGCACCTGGATTTCCAGCAACTCGCGCGGATAGTCGATGCGCGTCACGGCCTCCAGCAGCCGCTCGACGACGTAGCGCTCGTTGTAGATGGGCAGTTGAACGGTGACGCGCGGCAACGGTTCGAAGCGGCCCGACGGCTTCGGCGCTTTGTGCCGGTTCTTGAGGTAGAGATAAGTCAGGTGATAGCGATGGATGCCGTAAATCGAGAGGATGACAAGAATGGTAAAGTAGGGAATCAAAATCGAGACGTCAAACGCGTTGGGCTCATAGATGCCCTGGAAGGGGTCCTTGTGAAAAATGTGCCTGAGGTAACGAACCACGGGGTTCGCGTTGGCAACCAGAATGGCTGGAAATAAATGCGACATGAAAAGTACAAGGAGTCAGAAGTCAGGAGTCAGAACTAAGAATTAAGAACTCCGCCATGCCAAGAGCCGGGACTCCACTGAACATCATTCCGAACCTGGGCCTGCTTGCACTCGGCGGCGGAATCCTTGCTATCTTCTATCACATCGGCCGCGCGCCAGACCTGAAAACTCACGTCCCCGAGTTTATCGCATTGATGCTCGGGGCGGGAGTGCTTTACGCAGCGGGCGTCTGCCTGGTCGAACGTTTTCACCTCGGCGTCGCCGCACTGATCATCATCCTGGGCGGCGCGCTCGCCTTTCGACTCGTCGTCCTGCCCGCTGGGCTTTCGATCTCCACCGACGCCTATCGCTACCAATGGGAAGGCCGCGTCCAGCGTGCCGGCGTCAATCCCTACGCCACCAATCCCGCCGCGCTTGGCCACGCCTTCGAAGACCCCGAACACCCACTCGATGTGGGAATCGCCACACCCACTCTCTATCCACCGCTCAGTGAGTTTTCGTTCGCTTGGGTGAAAACGATTCCTGGTTACAAGCGGCTCTACACGGGGCTCGACGTGGCGAGTATCGTCGTGCTCATGCTGCTTCTCTGGATTCGCAAGCAACCTCTCCAGCGTGTGCTGGCGTACGCCTGGAATCCTGCGGTGGTCGTTTCGTTCGCCCTCTGCGGCCACCACGACGCGCTAGCCATCTTCACATTGCTCGTGGCTAACTTATTCATTATAAACCAGCGTGCAGCTCTGTCAATTCTGTTTCTCGCCCTCTCGACGCTCTCCAAGTTTTTTGCCTTGCTGCTTGCTCCGGTGTTTCTCAAGCGCGTACGTCGGATTTACGCCGTGCTGTTCGCGCTCGTCCTAATCGCGAGCTATGTACCTTACTCGTCCGCGGGCCGCAAACTCCTCGACGGCCTCGCCCAATATTCCGCCGCTTGGGAAAATAACGACAGCCTCTTTCGACTCCTGCTTCTCGCTGGGAACTCGAAGCCGCAGGCGGGACTGGTTGCCGGAGTTCTGCTCGCGGCCTTGATTGGGATGGCATTGAAGCAGCGCATGGAGCCGCTGCGCGCCAGCCTCTTTCTGATTGCGGGGCTTCTCCTGCTTTCGCCCAACGCCTTTCCGTGGTACTTCACCTGGACGATTCCCTTCCTCTGCTTCTACCCGAACGTGCCCTGGCTGCTCATGAGCGTAACCTGCGTGCTCGGCTACGCGCCCGTCATCGCCTACACCGCCGGCGGGCCGTACCAGGATTCGCCGCTTATCCTCGCGTTGGAATATGCGCCGGTATTCGCGTGGCTGGGCCATCTTGCGTGGCAGGGAAATCGAAATTCGAAAAGCGAAACTGGAAACTCACCGTGCCTCGAACCAGCACGAGGGGAATTTCCTCCGGTTCGCGGCAAAGGCCAAAAAAGAGCTGGCGTGGAAATTGGAAAGACCTAGGCGTAATCTTAGTTCCAGAGGTGAGGGCATATCATGAGCCGCAACTCGATTCTCAAGAAGCTACAAGAGGAGCTTCAGCTTGATGTCACATCCGAACGCCAGGTAGTCTACATCCTAGTTGAAATACGAAAGGCGATTGAGCAAGCTGGCGAACTGGAAAACTACCACGCGTTGGACTTCCATTGTTCCTTTGCTCTTCACACGCGAATGAGTAGAGCTGGTGCTAAGCGAATACTAGAGCGTTTCGACAAAGCCCACCCTCTCTTAATCAAGGAGCAAGAACTCTCGCATGACCTTCAAGAGGAAATCGACCAAACAACAAAGTTCGAGAGGTTTCACGACGAATTGAAAACATTTCTCACTGCCAACAGTTTACCTACCGGATTGGTTTCCAAAGCCGACGCGTGGGCAAGGTTCATGCATCTCTA
The DNA here is from genome assembly GCA_964613505.1 of uncultured Acidobacteriota bacterium. GTDB lineage: Bacteria > Acidobacteriota > Terriglobia > UBA7540 > UBA7540 > CAZTHM01. Next base: position 5,378 of record CAZTHM010000120.1, read on the forward strand.
TGGAAACATTATCGACGAATGCGAGTTGGTCTTAAGAAGTGATGACGCGCACTTACAATTTATTGACCGCGTCGTTATACATTTAGAAACGGCTACAAAGGTTCTTGAATCAGAGCTCGGAAATCAGTTGCTATTCCGCATATGCTGGACTTGTTATGGAAAAGACGGAACGTGCGGTGACCACTACGTCCTTTTTGGCTTTGACCCCTCCTCCTGAACAAAACCCTGCACAAGCGCAGTAGGCGAAGACATCATTCCTTGATGTCCGCGCACCGTGCTAGCCGCCTTTCGAGTTTCCAATTTCCAGTTTCGATTTTCCAACTCAGACTTGCACGGTGACGCTGGTTTCCGTGCGCGTGACGGGGCGGTAGAGGGTGTCGCGTTCGAAGGGCTCGTGGCCGGCCTCGCGGATGAGGCGGATGATTTGCTGGCGGGTCATGGCCTGGGGCGTAGTGGCGCCGGCGTCGTGGTAGATCTTTTCTTCGACCACGGTGCCGTCCAGGTCGTCGGCGCCGAACTTGAGCGCCACCTGCGCCACGCGCGGCGTCATCATCACCCAGTAGGCCTTGATGTGCGGGAAATTGTCGAGCAGCAGGCGCGCCACGGCCACGTTCTTCAAATCCATGAAGCCGGTCGTCTCGTGGTGCTCGACGAGTTTGCCGAGCTCGGTGTTGGGCGTATGAAATGCCAGGGGAATAAACGTGAGAAAGCCGTGGGTCTCTTCCTGGAGCGCGCGCAATTGTAGCAGGTGGTCCACGCGGTCTTCCGCTGACTCGATGTGGCCGTAAAGCATCGTGGCGTTTGAGTGCAGGCCGAGTTCGTGCGCGGTGCGGTGGATCTTGAGCCAAGCGTAAGCGCCGATCTTGTGGTCGCAGATGATGCGCCGCACCTCCGGAGCAAAAATCTCCGCGCCGCCGCCTGGCAGCGAGCCGAGGCCACCATCTTTCAGTCGTACCAGAATTTCACGAATGGGCAGTTGCGTGAGGTGCGAGTAGTAGCCGATTTCGACGGCGGTGAAGGCCTTGAGATGCACGCTCGGGAAGCGCTGCTTCAGCCCGCGCAGCAGGTCAATGTAGTATTCGAAGGGCAGGTCGGGATGCAGGCCGCCGACGATGTGAAATTCCGTGACCGCTTCCGTCCAGTTTTCACCCGCGATGCGGAAGGCCTCTTCCAAAGCCATGGTGTAAGCGCCCGTCGCGTCGGGCTTGCGCCCAAAGGCGCAGAGCTTGCAGCTCGCCACGCAGACGTTGGTAGGATTGATATGCCGGTTGACGTTGAAATAGGTGCGCTTGCCGTGCCGCTTCTCGCGCAAGTAGTTGGCAAGCCAGCCCATTGCCAGCAGGTCCTGTGACCGGTAAAGCGTCACCCCGTCTTCAAACGTCAGGCGCGCGCCGGCGAGTACCTTCTCAGCAATTGCCTGAAGCTGAAAATCATCCAGATGGAGTTGTTCCGGTAGCATTCCCGCCCTTGCACGTCCGAATGCGAAAAGCCTTGACTAACACAAAATTCTACGCTTGCGGCCCCTGATTTGCAATCGGCTCCCCGTCGAGCAAACGGAATGCCATTCTCGAATTGGCATCAATCTTGCAGGGAACGCACCCCCATCAAACCCGCATGAATACTGGTCGAAGGGCTTGACAAAGGGTTTAGGATATGTCTTTCCCCTCGGGGGGCGCGCGCGGAATTCGCTTTACAGGAGCCCTAAACGATTTAACAATTTAGTGGGCGGATCGCATGCCAGCCGTGCTCGACAACACGCTTGCCGAACCGCAGTACGAGGCGGCGTTCTTCTACGGCCTCTTCCTGCGCGGCCATCCGCTGCAAAAACTTCGCGAGGATATCGACGTCCCGCCCGAAGTTCTCGAGCGCTGGAAGCGCCAGACGATGCGCGAACCCTGGGCGCAGTTGAGCATGGACAGAATCCTCTCCTACCGCAGGCACGTCCTCGCCATCTTCGATTCCCTGGTCTTCAAGGAAATGGAACCCACAGAACGAATTCAGTAATTGATCCATTGTTTCATTGAATCATTGGTTCATTGAAAGCAGAATGCGAAGGCCGTGTTCTTCAATGGACCAATGAACAAATGATTCAATGAATCAATAAATCCGCGGCCCAAGTCAGGCTGAACAGAATGCTGATAAATCCGTTGACGGTGAAGAACGCCGCGTTGACACGCGAGAGATCGGAAGGTTTGACGAGCGAGTGTTCGTAGGCGAGAAGCACTGCGACGGCGATCAGACCCGCAGCGGCGATCCAGCCCAGATTCTCCATTCGCGCCACCGCAATCAACAAGGCAAGCGTTCCCGCGTGCAGCAGAGCCGAAATCCAGAGCGCTGCACGAATTCCGTAACGCCGTGGAATCGAGTGCAAGCCCAGAGAGTGGTCGTACTCGACGTCCTGGCAGGCGTAGATGATGTCGAAACCCGCCACCCAGAGCATCACTGCCGCGCCCAGCAGCAGCACGCTCGCGCTCAGGTCTCCGCGCAGGGCGATCCACGCCGCCGCTGGAGACATCCCCAGACACAGCCCCAGGATCAGGTGGGAAAGCAGCGTGCAGCGTTTCGTGAACGAGTAGCCGAGCAGGATCGCAATCGCCACTGGCGAAAGCTTGAAGGCCAGCGGGTTGAGTTGCCAGGCAGCGACGATTAACAGCGCGCAGGAAACAATCGTGAAGCCGATGGCAAAGCTCAAGCTGAGCTGACCCGCGGGCAGCGCGCGGGCTTTGGTGCGGGGATTGAGAGCGTCAAGTTTCAGGTCGGCGATGCGGTTGAAGGTCATCGCCGCGCTGCGCGCTCCCACCATGGCTACGACGATCCAAAGTATTTCGCGCCAGCTCGGCAAGCCCCGCCGTGCCAGCATCGCACCCGTCAGCGCAAACGGCAGCGCAAATACCGAGTGCTCGAACTTGATCATCTCCAGCGTCACGCGGATTTTCGCCGTCAGACCTTCTGCCTTCGGGGCAGGGCTCGATGCCGCCGGGCCAAGAACGTGTTTTGGCGATGTGCTCATGATGAATTCTGATTGTAGCGCGGATCAAGCGCTCGGAGGATTTCCAGCAGGGGCGGGCTGGGCCCGCCCGCGCGAGACCGTCAGCCGAAGGGCTCCCCTACCGCGCCGTCGCCATCAGCAGAACGAACAGGGCAAGATTGATGGCGTGCGCAGCGTAGCAGAGCGGGCAGTCGATGTGAAGTTTTCGTCGCAGCGCGTAGATCAGATAGAAACCAAGAAGCACCGTCCCAACGCTCAGGGCCATCAGCGCATCGTCAAGACCAAGAAGAATCACGCCCACGTCATCGCCATTCCAAACGAGCTGGACCGAGGGAAAAGTTGTACCCCAAGCAATCAACAAGAGGTAGTACACAATTCCCAGCAACGAGTTCGGCACGCCGAAGACGCGCGCGTAAGAAGTCTGCACGACCGTGACGCAGCTCGAGTCCTCGCGGGCGCAGAGGATTTCCGGCACCCAGCGCGCCTTCTTGATGCGCCCGTAATAAGCGAACGTGAAGTAGACCGAGATGATGAGGCCGACGAGCGACAGCGCGATAATCAACAGTGCAATCATGCCATCAGGCAATTATGAATTATGAATGCTGAATTATGAATGAGGAACCGGAGTCGGCTTAAGTCTTGAAAAGATTCGTCGAGCGATTCTTTCGCTTTCATAATTCAGAATTCATAACTCATAATTTCTTTTCCCCTTGCCATCGAAACTGTTTCCGCTGCTCCAGCCCCAGATGCGCCAGCACGCGGCAGCAGAATTGCGTTACCAGGTCGTCGATGCTATTGGGCCGGTGATAGAACGCCGGAATGATGGGAAAGATGTCGGCGCCGGCGGCCTGGGCGCGCAGCATGTTCTCGAGGTGGATGCGGCTGAAGGGCGTGTCGCGGATGGCGAGGATGAGCTTGCGGCCTTCTTTCAGGCAGACGTCGGCGGCGCGCTCGATGAGTGTCGAGGAAATTCCGCCGGCGATCTGCGCCAGGCACCCGGTCGTGCAGGGGATCACCACCATGCCATCCACCCGATACGAGCCGCTGGCGATGCTGGCGCCGATGTCGGAGTCGAGCCGGTAGACGGCCTTCCGCGTACGGCCACCGGCGAGAAGCGCCGGGATCTCCGCGCTCTTCGCGACGTCAATCTGCAATTCCTCGCGCAGCACTTTCAAGCCGCTGCCGGATATCACCAGGTGAACCTTCCCCACGCGCGCGTCGGCTTCGAGCATCTGGAGCGTGCGCCGCGCGA
>CAZTHM010000121.1:0-9557 GCA_964613505.1 uncultured Acidobacteriota bacterium
CTCAGCTTCCTACAGTCCATCACACTGGACCATTTGGTCGTGCAACCTCGCATCCCACTCCAGCCTGAGGCCGAACCGCAGGGCGCCGCGAAACTGAGCCCTGCAACGGACTAGAAGACCAATATGTGTGATTTCACTAGTTCGTCTATGAGGACCGAACAGCAATGGAAGGCGAACATGAGTCTCATCCAGGAAATTCACTCGGTTCAACAAGAAGCAGTGGGTGCCCCGATCGAACCCCGCCAAGTGATCGCCGTGCGGAATTCGATCGTGCGGAACCTGACGGCGCTGCTCGTGTTCTTGGTCGCTTGGCCGGCGGCAGTCCAGGCCCAGGACGATGCCTCCTTTTTCCGCCGCAATTGCCATAGCTGCCATACGATCGGCGGTGGACGGCTGACGGGACCGGATTTGAAGGAAGTTACGCAGCGCAAAGACCGCGAGTGGCTCGAGCGCTTTATCTCGAACCCGAAAGGTGTCATGGACAGCGGTGACCCATACGCGCAGCAGCTTCTCCAAGAGGCGCGGGGAGTGGTGATGCCGACCGTGCAGGGGATGACGCGCGACCGCGCGCGAGCCGTGCTCGATTTGATCGATGCGGAATCGAAGCTTAAGAAGTCGCAGTTCGTCGGCCTGCAGATCAGCGACCGGCCGTTCACGCGGGAGGAAGTCACCGAAGGCTGGGCGCTCTTTCGGGGAGAGAAGAAGCTGGCGGCGGGCGGAGCCCCCTGCGTTTCGTGCCACACGGTGAGGGGAACGCCGGGGTTGGGGGGTGGGAAGCTAGGCCCGGACCTGTCCCGTGTGTATGAACGGCTGCAAGGGCGCAAAGGGCTGGCGGCGTGGCTCGTCTCGCCGGCCACGCCCACGATGCAAGCGGTTTTCCGCAACAAGGCGCTCCAGAACGAGGAAATCCTGCCGCTCGTGGCGCTGTTTGAGGACCGAGCCAAGAGCGGAGGGGAGGATGCAAGTGCCGCGCAACTGAACTTCCTCCTGATGGGACTGGGCGGGGCGGTGCTGATGATGCTGGCATTCGATGCGATCTGGAAAGGCCGCTTCCGCGGGGTTCGGCGGGCGATGGTCCGCGGTGAGGAGATGAGGTGAACGATGGCGAAAGTAAACGGTTCCAACGCCTGGATCAAAGATGAGACCGATCCCAAGCTGCGCGCCTGGGAGGAGTTTTACCGGAACCGCTGGCAGCACGACAAGGTCGTCCGCTCGACCCACGGTGTCAACTGCACGGGAAGCTGTTCCTGGCAGATTTACGTCAAGGACGGAATCGTCACCTGGGAGATGCAGGCGCTCGATTACCCGTCGCTCGAAGCGGGCCTGCCGCCCTACGAGCCGCGCGGCTGCCAGCGTGGGATCTCCTTTTCCTGGTATCTCTACAGCCCCCTGCGGGTGAAATACCCCTACATGCGCGGCGCGCTGCTTGACCTTTGGAAGAAAGAACGTTCCTCGCACGAAGATCCTGTCGAAACCTGGAAGGCGCTCGTCGAAAACCCCGAAACCCGCAGCCGCTGGCAGCGCGCGCGCGGCAAGGGCGGTTTCCGGCGCGTCGACTGGGAGACGGCGCTCGAGCTCATCGCCGCCTCGCTCATCTACACGATCAAGAAGCACGGGCCGGACCGCATTGCGGGCTTCTCGCCGATTCCCGCGATGTCCATGATCAGTTACGCCGGAGGGGCGCGCCTGATGCAGCTCCTGGGAGGAGTTTCCCTCTCTTTCTACGACTGGTACTGCGACCTGCCTCCCGCTTCGCCCGAGACCTGGGGCGAGCAGACCGACGTCCACGAATCGGCCGACTGGTACAACGCGAAGCTGCTCGCCGTTATGGGCTCAAACCTCAACATGACGCGCACGCCGGACTGCCACTTCGCCGCCGAAGCTCGCCACAACGGCTCGAAGATGTGGGTCTTCTCGCCCGACTTCAGCCAGGTCTCGAAATACGCTGACGAGTGGGTGGCGATCAATGCCGGCCAGGACGGCGCCTGGTGGATGGCTGTCAACCACGTCCTCCTCAAGGAATTTCATCACGAGCGGCCGGTGCCGTACTTCCTTGACTACACGAAGAAATACACAGATGCGCCCTACCTTGTGGAACTCCACGCCGACGGCGACGCTTACAAAGCCGGACAACTGCTGCGCGCGAACCGCTTGAAGGGCTACGAGTCAGTGGAAAACGGCGAGTGGAAATTCCTCATGTGGGACGCGAACGAATTGCGGCCTAAGATGCCGATGGGGGGCGTTGGCTTCCGCTGGGGAAAAGAAAAGGGAAAGTGGAACCTTCTGCTGAAAGACGGGGTTGATGGGACGGAGATCGCGCCGGCCCTGACATTTCTGAACTCCAGCGACAGCGTCGTACAGGTCAAGCTCGATGACTTCGGCGAAGGGCGCACGCTCGCGCGCGGTGTGCCGGCGAAGCGCATCGAGACGGCTTCGGGTGAAACAGTTCTGGTCGCCACGGTCTATGACTTGCTGATGGCGCAATACGGGGTCCCGCGCGGCCTCCCAGGAGAATATCCCAAGGACTATGACGACGCCGACGCGCCCTACACGCCGGCGTGGACCGAGAAGTACACGGGGATGGGCCGCGAGGTTCTCATTCGCTTCGCGCGCGAGTGGGCTCGGACGGCGGAGCTGACGCGCGGCAAGTGCCTCATCATCATAGGCGCCGGCGTCAACCACTGGTACCATAACAACTTGATGTACCGCGCGGGCATCCAGGCCTTGATGTTCTGCGGCTGCGTGGGCGTGAACGGCGGAGGACTGGCGCACTACGTCGGCCAGGAAAAACTCGCGCCGATGGAATCGTGGTCTTCGATCGCCTTTGCGCGCGACTGGCTCCCCGCCGTGCGGCTCCAGAACGCCCCAAGCTGGCACTACGTCCACACGGACCAGTGGCGCTACGAAAAAAGCTTCCGCGATTACCACACGCTCCCGCCGGACGGCGAGCCCGGCTCGCTCGCGACCGGGCACACGGTGGACATTCAGGCGCGCGCGGTGCGCTCCGGCTGGCTGCCGTTTTATCCCCAGTTCAACAAGAACCCCCTCGAGGTGGTGCGCGAAGCCGAAGCCGCTGGAGCCGACTCACCGGAAGCCGTTATTCAATCTACCGTTCAGCAGCTCAAGGAGGGCAAGCTGAAGTTTTCGGTCGAAGACCCCGACGCGCCGGAAAACTGGCCGCGCGTGTGGTTCATCTGGCGCGGCAACGCGCTGATGGCCAGCGCCAAGGGGCACGAATACTTCCTCAAGCACTATCTCGGCACGCACACCAACGCCATCGCCGAGGAGTTGGCGCAGGATTCGGTGCACGAAGTCGCCTGGCACGAACACGCGCCGCAGGGAAAGATGGACCTCGTCGTGGACCTCAACTTCCGCATGGACACGTCCGCGCTTTATTCGGACATCGTCCTGCCCGCGGCCACCTGGTACGAAAAAGCCGACCTGAATTCGACCGACATGCACAGCTTCATCCATCCCCTTTCGGCGGCCGTCCCGCCCTGCTGGGAGTCGAAGAGCGACTGGCAAATCTTCCGTTCGGTGGCGAAAAAGTTCTCCGAGCTTGCCGCGAAACACTTCCCGGAGCCGGTGAAGGACCTGGTGGCTTCGCCGCTCGCTCATGACACGCCGGCAGAAATCGCCCAGCCAACGCTTGCCGATTGGAAGCGTGGCGAGGTCGAGCCGATTCCCGGCAAGACGATGCCCGGCCTGCGCGTGGTGGAGCGTGACTACAAGAACCTCTACCATCAGTTCATCTCCTACGGCCCCCTGGTGCGCCAAAACGGACTCGGCGCGCACGGAACGCAGTACGCTGTCGAGGACGTTTACGACGCGGCACTCGTCGAGCATCCCACAGTGAGGTGCGAGGGCAAGGAACTCCTTTCACTCTACGAAGACGAGCAAGTTTGCGACTTGATTCTGCGCTTTGCGACCGTGACGAACGGCGAGCTCGCTTATCGTTCCTACAAGAATATGGAGGAGAAGGTTGGCCTGCCGCTTGCGCATCTCGCGGAAAGGAATCGCGACGTGCGAATGAACTACAAGAGCCTGCAATCGAAGATCGAGCGGCTGGTCAACAGCCCCATGTGGTCCGGGTTGCTCGACCACGGTCGCGCCTACTCGCCCTTCACCTACAACGTCGAGTGCCTGGTGCCGTGGCGGACGCTGACCGGGCGGCAGCACTTTTACCTCGACCATCCGGGCTACCTCCAGTACGGCGAACACCTGCCGACGTACAAGCCGAAGCCATCGCTGGTCCAGTACGGGGACCTCATGTTCTCGAAGGAGGTCGGGCCGACCAAAACCCTCAACTTCCTCACGCCGCACGGCAAGTGGCACATCCACTCGACCTTTGGCGACAACCAACGCATGACGACGCTCTCGCGCGGCGTCGAGCCCTTCTGGATCAACCCCAAGGACGCCGAGGAGATCGGCGTGCGCGATAACGATTGGGTCGAAGTCCACAACGACCACGGCGTGGTGGTGACACGCGCCGCCGTCAGCGCACGAATTCCGCGCGGCATCTGCATCCAGTACCACTCGCCCGAGCGCACCTATTCCGTGCCGGTTTCGCCGCTGCGCGGCTATCGGCGCGCGGGCGGGCATAACAGCCTTACCCGTATCCGCCTGAAGCCGAATCTGATGTTCGGCGGATACGGCCAGTTCACCTATCACTTCAATTACTGGGGGCCAACGGGCGTCAACCGCGACACCCACGTTCTCGTGCGCAAGCTGCCGGAGTTGAAGTGGTAGCGGCGGGTTTATCCCGCCACCCGAAAGCGGCGAAAAGCCGCCTTTACAAGAGGACAAAAATCATGGACGTCCGCATGCAGATTTCGATGGTCTTCCACCTGGACAAGTGCATCGGCTGCCACACCTGCAGCATCGCGTGCAAGAACATCTGGACGGACCGCAAGGGCGCCGAGTACATGTGGTGGAACAACGTCGAGACCAAGCCCGGCACCGGGTTCCCCACGCGCTGGGAGGACCAGGAAAAATATCGGGGCGGCTGGGAGGCCCCTGAAGGGAAGCTACGCCTGCGCTCCACGAGCAAGAGCAAGACGGTCTTCAACATCTTCCACCACCCGCACCAGCCGACGATGGATGATTACTACGAGCCGTGGACCTACGACTACCAGAATCTGTTCAACGCTCCCGAAGGCGCGGACCAGCCCACCGCAAGGCCGCTATCCATGGTCACCGGCAAACACATCGATGTCGAAGCCGGACCGAACTGGGACGACGACTTGGGCGGCTCACCCGTATATGCCGCCAACGATCCGAACCTTGAAGGGTTGTCGCCCGAGCAGCGGCAGCAGCTCTCCTCGGTCGAGCGGCTGGTCTTTTTTTATTTTCCTCGAATCTGCAATCATTGCCTGAACCCGTCCTGTGTCGCGGCGTGCCCGTCGGGCGCGCTCTACAAGCGCGGCGAGGACGGCATCGTGCTGCTTGACCAGAAGCGCTGCCGCGCCTGGCGCAGCTGCATCGCGGCCTGCCCGTACAAGAAAACGTTTTACAACTGGTTCACCGGTAAGAGCGAAAAATGCATTCTCTGCTACCCGCGGCTCGAAACCGGCGAGGCGCCAGCTTGCTTCCACTCCTGCGTAGGGCGCATCCGCTACCTCGGCGTGCTGCTGTACGACGCGGACAGGATCGAAGAAGCCGCGAAATGCCCGAACGAGGCGTTGATTGACGCGCACCGCTCCATCGTGCTCAATCCCTTCGACTCTGAGGTCTTGAGTGAGGCGCGGCGCAATGGCATTCATGAGTCGGTGCTGGAGTCCGCGCAGCGCTCGCCCGTCTACCAATTCGTTAAAGCCTGGAAAATCGCCCTGCCGCCGCACATCGAGTACCGCACGCTTCCGATGCTGTTCTACGTGCCCCCGATGTCGCCCGTGATGGCGAGCAAGACGGACGACATCATCCGGCACACGTCCGAAGACCTCTTCCATGATATTGACCAGGCCCGCGTGCCCATGAAGTTCCTGGCGAATCTTTTTGGCGCCGGCCACGAGGCCAAGGTCCGCTACGCGCTGCGCAAGCAGAAGGCGGTGCGCTGGTATCGGCGAGCACTCACCGTGGGCGACGTCGAGATGTCGGCGGCCGAACACATGCTTCGCGAGGCCGACTGTTCACTGCAGGAAGCCGAAGCCATCTACCGGCTGACTTCGCTCTGCACGTTCGACGAACGCTTCGTGATACCTCCCATGCACCGCGAAGAAGCGCTCCAGATGCTTCAGGACCCCATGGAGCACAAGCAGGGCGCCGGCTTCGGCTTTGTGGACGCGCCCGAGAGGGGGCTGTGATGAACCGCGTCCACGTTTACGAACAGTTCGCAAAACTCTTGGGCTATCCCGACGACGGGTACGTCGCGACCGCTGAACTCTGCCGTCGAGCGGCGGCACAGTGTTCGGACGAAGCGGAGCGCAATCTCGGTGAATTCCATTCGCGAATCGAGGGCCGGACGACGGAACAGCTTCAAGAGTTGTTCGTCCAGACGTTTGATCTGAACCCCGTCTGCGTGCTGGAAGTCGGCTGGCACCTCTATGGCGACAACTACGACCGTGGGGCATTTCTTGTGAAGATGCGCGGGCAGCTTCGGCGCCACGGCATCGCGGAATCTACCGAACTGCCCGACCACCTGACGCACGTGCTGGCGCTGCTGGCCCGAATGGAGCCGGAAGAAGCCAGCGCGTTCGCGGCGCAGAGCGTCATCCCGGCGCTGGACAAGATGCTTGCCGGAATCGCGGGCAAGGCAAGCCCCTACGAGTTTCTTCTCAGCGCGCTGCGGCAGACGCTCGCCTTCGCGCCCACGCCTGCCCTTCAAGGGGTGAATCATGAATAACCTCTGGGCCTATCTCGATCCCATCCTTTTTGGCGCGCTGCCGTACGCCGTTTTTCTGTTCTTCTTTTTGGGCACGATCTTTCGTTACCGCACGGAAGCCTTCACCTATTCCAGTTTATCCACGCAGTTCCTGGAAAATCGCAGCCATTTCTGGGGTTCAGTGCCCTTGCATTTCGGCGTCCTCGCGGTTCTGGCGGGACACATCGTGGCGTTCCTGATTCCACGCCAAGTCCTGCTCTGGAACAGCAAACCGCTGCGGCTCTACATTCTGGAAATCTCTGCGCTGATCTTCGGGATTCTCACGGTGGTGGGATTCGTCAGCGCGGCATTGCGCCGTTACGCGGACATCAAGGTGCGCGTCGTGACCAGCCTGCTCGATTGGGTCATTTACGGCTTACTCATCGTGCAGGCGGTGAGCGGCGTGTACGTCGCCATTTTCCACCCCTGGGGTTCGTCCTGGTTTGCGGTATCCATTTCGCCTTATCTCTGGTCGCTGGTTAAATTCAATCCGGATATCACCTATCTTGCAGCGATGCCGCAGGTGGTGAAGTTGCACATCGTTTGTTTTTATCTCTTGATTGGACTTTTCCCGTTTTCGCGGTTGGTGCACATCCTGGTTGTCCCGAACCCCTACCTGTGGCGCAAGCCGCAGGTCGTTCGCTGGTACCGGCGCGGCGCCGCCGCTCACAAATTGTAGATCGAGGAGGAAAGAGTCCGGATGTTTGAGTCGCGACAATCGGTTCAAGTTCTGGTGATGAACACGCTGGCGTTCACGGTGTGCTTCGCGGTGTGGATGATGAACGGCGCCCTGGTCACCTTTCTGGTTGAACACGACGTCTTCAAGTGGACCGCAACCGAGATTGGCTGGCTGATCGGAATTCCGGTTTTGACCGGCTCTCTTGTCCGGCTTCCCCTCGGCGTGCTGACCGACAAGTACGGCGGGCGCATCGTTTTCTTCTGGCTGATGATCCTCTCGGCGATTCCGACCTTCCTGCTCAGCAAGGCGGACTCGTACCAGGATTTCCTGCTCGCCAGTCTGGGATTCGGCTTCGCGGGCGGTTCGTTTGCAGTGGGAATCGCTTACACCTCGGTGTGGTTTGGCAAAGCGAGACAGGGCACGGCCCTGGGAATTTTCGGCGTCGGGAACATGGGCGCCGGAGTGACGAGCGTGGCCGCTCCCTTCCTGCTTCGAAAGCTCACGGAGGGTGGCACATACCTCGACGGGTGGCGAACCATGCCCAAGCTCTACGCCCTGGGCCTGGTGGCCATGGCGCTGATCTTCTGGCTGTTCACTTATACGAGGAAGGTGGACAACGGTCCGCTCATGGGGCTCGGGGAACGCCTGGACCCGCTCAAACACCTTCGGGTCTGGCGCTTCGGACTCTACTACTTCTTGGTCTTCGGCGGCTTCGTGGCGTTGTCGCAATGGCTGATCCCGTACTACGTCAACGTTTACCTCTTGCCGGTCACGACGGCCGGGCTGATGGCCTCCTTCTTCAGTTTTCCCGGGAGCGTGGTTCGAGCGCTGGGCGGATGGATGTCGGACCACTGGGGCGCGCGGCGCATCATGTACTGGGTTTTGGGCGGATTGACGGTGTGCTGCTTGCTGCTCGTTGTGCCTCGAATGCAGGTGACATTGCCGGGGAAGGGCGTGATGGCCATGCGCTCGGGGACAGTGACAGCGATCACTGGCTCGGAAATCCACGTCGATGGGACAAAGTACTCTCTCCAAAGCGCGCCCGAAACCGCTGTGAACCTGTCGCAGGGATTCCTGGTGTGGCCCAAGCGCGTGTTCTGGCATGAGTCAGCGGTGCAAGTGGGAGAGCAGATCCAAAGGCGGCAGTTGCTGGCCCGCGGCGTCTCCACCATCTACTTCCAGGCGAATCTCTGGATTTTTACCGTTGTGGTTTTCGGCATGGGCTTTGCCATGGGCATCGGCAAGGCTGCCGTTTATCGCCACATACCCGACTACTTCCCCAACGCGGTCGGCGTCGTGGGGGGAATGGTCGGTGTGCTTGGCGGCCTGGGTGGTTTCGTCTGCCCCATCATCTTTGGTTACATGCTCGAACGAACAGGAATCTGGACGACCTGCTGGATGCTCCTCGCGGCCCTCTCTGTTGTCTGTTTGGTGTGGATGCACTGGGTGATCCAACAAATGATGCGAAAAAAAGCTCCGGTGCTGATGCGGCAGATGGAGAGTGAGTACACCATGACCCGCGGCGAGGCCTGAGGGAGACGGGGATGCTTTCGACACAACTTCAAAAATGGGAACCTGAGGACGCCACTTTCTGGGAGGGCGCGGGGAAACCGATTGCCTACCGCAATCTGGCGATTTCGGTGCCCTGTTTGTTGTGCGCCTTCGCCGTGTGGTCCTACTGGTCGATCATCACGGTACAAATGAAGAACCTCGGCTTTGCGTTCACGGCCGAACAACTTTTCACTCTGTCTGCGGTAGCGGGCCTGACGGGTGCAACGCTGCGCATCCCCAGTTCCTTCTTGCTCAACCTTGCCGGGGGGCGGAACGTGGTGGCGGTGGGAACCGTGCTGTTGCTAATCCCCGCCATCGGGACGGGTCTCGCACTGCAAGACAAAACCACACGGTTCGAAACCTTTGTGATCCTCGCTGCGTTGTCGGGATTTGGCGGCGGAAACTTCGCCACCTCGATGGCCAACATCAGCACGTTTTTCCCCAAGCGCATGCAGGGCATGGCACTCG
>CAZTHM010000122.1:0-9557 GCA_964613505.1 uncultured Acidobacteriota bacterium
AAATATCAATGGGTTACAAAAAGTGTCTCATTAGTCTCACTGGTCTCATTTATTGTGGGGAGGGAATTGGGGGAAGAGGGGCCGTAACTACGTAGCCTACATAGCAGAGCCTATCTCGTCTCTCTCACTGCGCTCCCGCCGGCGAGTCGGGTTGGGGGGTTAGGGGTTAGGGATTTGGGGACGGACTGATTCACTGAATCACTGATTCACTTCTGCATTGATTCACTGAATCACTGATTCACTTCTCCATTGGTTCACTGAATCACTGATTCACTGAGTCATTTCCCCAACCACTGTCCACTGTTCACCTCTCTTTTGCCGCCACTCGTCACTATTCACTGTCCACTGTTCACCGCTCTTTTGCCCCTTGCCTTGCCCCCCTCGTAGCTGTATACGGGAGTGGTAACGTGGCGGTCATGCGCTCGGACTATATGTCGCGCTTGTCCGACTGGCCGCGAGCGCGGTGTGCGGGAAATTAAACGGGGCGCAAACATCGCAAGGAGCGCGATGAAGCTGTCCCGATGCTTGTCAATCGGGATGCTCCACCCGCGATTGTCTCATCGGCGCTGCGGAGGCACCCTCATACGCGACCAGAAAGTGCTGAGTTCCTCGTATGCTGCCCGGCAAATGTGGGGTGCGCGGTCAACAACCTTTCGATAAGTGTCGAGCACCTGTGGACGAAAGTTCGTCGTTTCGTCGCGAATGCCGATCGTTGGGATAGCCTTGAGCCCGACCTTCGAATGCCAATTAAAAAGCGCCCAGACCGTGATCAAGGGATAGCGTTTCGCGATGCGATCCCATTTTTTCCAGGAGTCAGACGTGCACTCGCGACCTTTCCACAGATCCTCGTCAGAGGGATCCATCAGCGCGTGAGCGCGCACGAATAGGGGGTCAAGGCGACACGTCACACCCGCAAGCCAACGTTCGAACATTAGATCCTCAAACTCCGTCCAAGTAAGCAGGTCGATATTCGTGAACGCGGCTGCTTCGCGAGCCCCCGCCTGAAAGCCGTTCCGCGAGATCAAGAATCCGCGGTTCGCCCCCAGTTCAGAAACCACAGTTCTAAAGCTGTGGACGACCGCTTTCGGGACACGCTTCGCCCAGTGTTTGCACTCGCAGATATACAAGGAATGGGGTACGGTCGTCGTATCGCGAACGACCACGTCCAGTTCGACGGTTCCGCGAGGCAACTGTTTCGTCCTGTCGACATCGACCCGACATCCGATTTCCGAGAACACTTGTGCGACGTAGGATTGTAAATCCCTCCACGACTGAGGCGGTTTGTCGATGATTCTTTGTCTGTTCATGTGGGCGGCAGTTTGCCACGGAGGTCCTTCACGAGGAAGGAGGTTATTGCTGGTTGCCACGGTCAACTCGTGTCTGAGGTGACCGTGGATATTGCAGCCGTACGAAAGCCCGCTCTGAAAAAAACGCTAAACGTGCCTACACGCTTTTTCCGCTTGACAAACCCAACGGGTCGCAGTAGCCTAATAGCGGCTAAGTTTACCAATATTCTTTTAGGGCCGCCTACGGGCGGCCTTTTATTTTGTCAGGTTCGTGCCCTCGCTAAGGCTTCCCCCAATCGTCTAAGATTGGTTTCCATGTTTCTTGTACATGCATGAGGTACTCCTCAATCAGATTTGCGGCCTCTCGGTAATGCTCCAAACGCCTCACAGAAGTTCCCGCACCGGGAGTGAATTCAACCAAGCGAATCTCGTTCCAAAGCGCTTGAGGGTGCGCCTTGACTGCACGCAGGAATTCTGGTGAATGAGTTGCCACCAGCAGTTGGACACCAGGAAGACCACCACTACCGTTCGCAAAATTTTTCAGAGCTTGAAACCGCTCAGCCAAAAGGAAGGGGTGAAGCCCATTCTCAGGCTCCTCTAAGCATACTTTCATGGAAGAATTGGCGGTATAGAGCCTCCAAAACAGAAAAGTTGCTAGGAGAACGCCGTCGGACTCCTGCGGGGCCGGGATGAGGTCCTCGCTCCGATCCGTCCTGAAGCTCAGCCTAACGCCGCGGTAATCACTCCTGAAGCCGATAGCCTTGATATGGGGAAACAACTTGCCCACTGCCTTCTCTATGACTTCAAAGAGTGGGCGGTTGCTACCCTGAAGGTCCTGTAGTTCAACCGCAACGCCACGGCCATTCTCTGCAACGTAGAAAGTACGCCCTGGTTCAGTCGGACGGCTAGAGACGGAGGCGACATCGCTTGCGCTCGGGCGATATCGATATGCGAAGCCGAAGCGCTTCGCCAACTGTCTCACTGGGTCAATCACAGCACCTGCCGCAGAATCGTTGAGGAAAGGTTGGACCAAGTAGGCGAGGCTCGCACGCAATGGCGAGGTAAGGACTCGGGCGGTTCCCCTCTCTGTGGCATGTTGAAAAGGATGATCCTCATCCACTTCAATCCAGTTTTCCCCGTTGCGGATTCTCTCGCGAGTCACGCCCCACCCTCCTGCACCTTTCTTTAACTCCAACGTATATCCGGGTTCCAGTTGGTCTTCGTCAAACCACACCCGAAACTTTATGGGCAGACCGGAATTCCCGCTATAAACGATGTCGTCGAACGTTACACCGGCCTCCATCGCAAACTCCCCCAACTTAAGACCGCGAACAGGGGCGCCATTCAGGAGTCTGGAAAGAATCACGAGAGACTTAAATAAAGCCGATTTGCCGGACCCATTAGGACCGATAAACACTGTTAGCGGTCCCAAATCAACCGATACGTTCTTAAGGGACATGAAATTTTCGACTTCAAATTTGCGTATCATTGTATGCGCTCCACAGTATTCTTAGCTTAACACAGCAAGGTAACGCAGAGTTGGTCTGTAATCCGTCGGCTGACGGACGCCACTTGATTTCCCCAATGAAAAGCCGCAGAGTTTCTGGGAAGCGAAACCCTGCGCTAGCCACTCCAAATCCAGGCTTGTAGCGCCGCCCGCTGGGGGGCACATGCCGGCCCGGCAACGCGCGACTGGCGCTATCTCAGGAATCAGGTCTCTACCGGGCTGGGCAGCGCACCTGGAGTTGCGCTATTTTTGTGGAGCGTGCAATAATCGGCAAATGCCAAGGATGATCGGGGACGCGCGATGAGTGGGCGGGGAATCCTTTTCGTTGGTCTGGGTTTTGCCGCTTCACTTCTTCCGTCCACTGGGCTGCTGCCGAGCGGAGATTCCGAGCCTAGGCCACTCAGCAGTGAGTGCCTGGAGCGCGCGGCCCGCGCGGCGGGGTTTGTGGTGCGGAAAGTCGTCGCCGATTCCCCCGCGGCCGTCCGTCCCAGGTTTCCTTTCGAGACTTTCAAACACACCGACAGCAGGATGGTTCGACTGAGGGAAGTCTATCACCTTCAGGACGTGGTTGGCGGGGCGCCCGACGAGTGGGCTGCTCAGTTGCGGCTGAAGCAGTGGGTGCACGAGCGCATTCCCGGGGGCGATCCGCGCGTGAGCCCCAAGCATGCAACCGACATCCTCCGACTTGCCGCTCAGGGGGAGAGATTCTACTGCACATATTACACCGTCACTTACGTGGAGTGCGCACAGGCCTTGGGCTGGCAAGCCCGCAAGCTGGGCGTAGACCGAAAACACGGTCCCGAGGGGATGGAAAGCACCCACCACGGCGTTGCCGAGGTTTGGTCCAACCAGTTCTCGAAATGGGTGGTGATCGACTCGCAAAGCAACCTTCATTTCGAGAAGGACGGCGTGCCGCTTTGCGCCTGGGAAATCCGCGCCGAATGGCTGAGAAATCGCGCCCAAGATGTGGAACACGTCGTAGGCGTTGCTCCCGCCGCGATCCGCAAGAATCCTGCCATTGTCTGGTGGAACCGCCAGGACGAAGATGAGACCGCCACCTATTTTTGGCTCTACATTTCGGATGATTCGACATCCGGGGCCGACGACGGCTCGAGCGGGCTCATCTTTCCCCAAGACAGTGCCAATGCCGGCGAGACCTGGTACCAGAACGACGATCAGACCCGGCGCGGGGTGGTGCATTCCGGATACACCAAGAAGCGTTTCCTGCCCACGAACCGTATCGAAGAGGCTTATTGGACCGTAGGTTTGACGGAGGTGCAAATCAAGGGAGCGTCGGAAGGGTCGATTTCATTCAGGCTGGACAGTTACTGCCCCAACGGGACCAGTTACGAAGTTTCATATGATGAAAGTGGATGGCAGCATGTCAAAGATGAGAACTCCTTGAAATGGAGCCTGAAGAAGGGGTGGAACCGACTTCGCCTCCGGACGAAGAACGCAGGAGAGGTGCGTGGGCCGGAAACCAAGGTCGCCCTCCTTCTCGAATGAACGGCTTCGCGCTCGCGGCACTTGCACTGTGAATGAGATGACCTGCTCGCCGGGACGAACGCACCAATCGTGCTCTTCGCGCTTCGCCTGCACCAGCGATGTCAAAGCAAGCAGGTAGCCACAGTCAGGGTTTTTCTGACTTTGGGTTTTTCCCGTGACAAGCCCACGGTTGATCCCCAAAACGGATCAACCGTGGCTACCACTCACCGCATGGGCGGGAAGCGGCTCGCCGGGCACGGCTACGTGATGACGAAGGAATTGGCGAAATGAAAATCTCTCGCCCGCTGGCGGGGAAGATTGCGCTGGGTTTCATCGCCGTCTACCTGGCCGTCTCTGGCGCGCTCTATTGGGTGATGCGGCAGCCGCCGGAATTTTTCGGCCGGGTCATGCGACACGTCCCCACAGTCGCCATGATCGTGCTCCCCTTCGAACCCCTCTGGCTGAACGCCCGCGGCGGCCATTTGAATGTCGGCGATCCCGCGCCGGATTTTTCCCTCGAGACTTACGACAAGAAAGCGCGCGTCCAACTTTCGTCGTTCCGCGGCCAGAAGCCAGTGGTTCTGGTCTTCGGCAGCTACACCTGACCGCCTTTTCGGCGGGAGGTTCCCGCCCTCAACAAGCTCTATCAAGACTACAAAGATCGCGCTGAGTTTCTGGTGGTCTACATCCAGGAGGCGCACCCGAGCGACCTCTGGCAGATGGATAGCAACGTCCAGGAAAACGTCGTCTTTACCAGTCCTAAGGGCTATCTGGAGCGCGTGAACCTGGCGGGCACTTGCGCGGTCAAGCTGGGGCTGCAATTGCCTGCCCTCGTCGATAGCATTGCGAATACCACGGAAATGGCCTACACGGGCTGGCCGGACCGGCTCTACGTCATCGACCGCGAGGGGCGCGTCGCCTTCAAGAGCGCCGCCGGGCCGTTCGGCTTTAAGCCCGAGAAGGTCCGCGAAACTCTGCAACATCTCCTGCCTCACTGACGATAGATTGATAAGGACGTGCGCGCGGAATCTACTTGCGGCGGAATCGGCGCTTTGCGCGTCGACCTTGCGCCCTGGAAAATCCGTGCTAATATCTTGCGAGGGGTAGCTCAGGAAACGTGGGATCATGTCCGAACACTACCGAAGTCGTGTCTTCCTGGCCCTCCTCACGCTAGTCGTTCTCGCTTCCAGCGTTCTCACCTTCGTTCCGAAGATTCCCCCTGCCACGGTTGGCCCGCGCGTGCCGGAAGTCGCTGCAACTCCCGCTCGGCCTGTCGAGCCGTCACCCGCCGTCTTGATGCCGAACCCGGTGCTGATTCCAAACTCTGCAGCCCCCGCGCCGGCTCAAACGAACCCAACGGTGGCCGCCGTTAAGCCGGCGTCGCCCGCGGTTGGCAAGCCGGAAGCCGCTCCCGTCGCGGGGCCGGAACTCGCCAGCTTGCCGACCCTCATTCACACCGTGAAACCGGGCGAGAGTCTGGGTGCGATTGCCTCCCGCTACCTGCGGCAAACCGAGTTCATGATGACCAGTGAACTCGAGGCCGCGATCCGCCGGGCCAATTCCACTCTCACGGGAAAGCATCTCCAGCCCGGCAACCAAATCATCATCCCCGGAATCGAGCCGGGGCCGATTGTTGAACGCTCCGTTCCGATTCCGAAAGACGCCGAAATCCGCGCCATCTATCTGACCGGATGGACGGCTGGCAGCGCCCACGGTCTCGATCTGATTCGCCGCTGGAAGGAACTGGGCGGAAACGCCGTCTGCTTCGACATCAAGGACATGGATGGCCTGGTGGGGATTCCTTTCGACCACCCGCTCGCACCCCAGGGAGGGCCGCGTCTGATCCGCAGTCTTCCCAAGCTCGCCCGCTTCCTGCACAAGCTCGGCATGCACGCCATCGTGCGCATCGCACTCTTTCGTGATGAGCAGATGGCCACACACCACCCGGAGTTGGCGGTTCAATCGCGCCGGACCAAGGAGCCTTGGCGGGAAAATGGCAAGCCTGTTTGGGTAGACCCCTCGCGGCGCGAGGTGCAGGATTACAATATCGCGCTCGCCCGGCACGCCGCCGGGTCCGGCATCGACGAGGTGCAGTTTGATTACGTCCGCTTCCCCGCCGAGGGCGACCAGGCAGACACTCAATTCGTTTTCCAGTCCGAGCATCCGGAATGGCCGCGCGCCAAAGTGATTTCCGATTTCCTCGAGCGCGCCTATGCGGAACTTCATCCGCTGGGAGTGCTCGTCTCGCTCGATGTGTTCGGCGTGATGGCTTGGCAGCGCTCCGTCGACCTTGCCCGTACCGGGCAGGATATCCTTGCGATGGCGCGCTTCTGCGACGTGATCTCGCCGATGATCTATCCTTCGCACTTTTTCGGCATGGATGGCTACGACAAGCCCGGCGACGCCCCGGAGCATTTCATCGGAGAATCCATGGAGCGCTTCCGGAAAGTCACCGCGCAGACCGGCGTCGTTTTGCGGCCCTGGCTGCAGGCGTTTGCCTGGCGGACGAAAACCTACTCGCCGGAATATATCCGCACGCAAGCCAGAATTGCCGCTGAAAAAGGCGGGATTGGATTTCTCTTTTGGAACGCGCGGGCCGATTACCGAACGCCTTTCCTTGCCATGGCAGAGATCCGAAGCACGATTGGCAAACCCCTTAGCCGCAATCCCACTCCGCCCCGTCGGGGCGAGAGAAGTCCAGACGCCAGCCCCGCCCCCGCGCCTCCCGCGGCACAGGTTGTATCGCCCCTGCCGGCCGCGTCCCTATCTCCTTTGAAATCCGGAGCCGTCGTCGTCAGCCAGTGAACGCCGCGGCCCACCCAACACATCGTCGCCCGAGGGGCGATTAGCGCGCGACCGTGAAGGACGTGCTGGCTGTTTGGTGCGCGAAGGGCTCACGCACCGTCACGCGCCACGCGCCCGGGACATCGTCCAGCGCCAAGGGAATTGAGAACTCCGCCGCGCCTTTCATCAGCGCCAGATTGGCGGCATAGTAGTCCAGTAACTTTCCCGCCGGGTTTCGAACTTCAATGTGGACGGCGCTTTCGGGAGTTGGTTCTGGTGGGGCGTTCGCCGGCTGGCGCGGTGAACCTGCCATTATGTTGCGGGCATTGAGGCGAATCGAGAATCTGGCGATGTCACCCGCCTTCACCTGCGCCGACGCTTTGGACGGACCTGCCAGGCTGACGCTTAGGCGACCCAGGGGCGCAGGCAGAATACCGTAGAGCAGCGGCTCCCCGGGGATCAGCCGTCCGCTCACGCGCCCGACCCTTCCCATCAGACGGTGGGCTCGCAAATCGTAAACGTACGCGGGCGAGGGCAAGTCCAGCGTGACCATGCCGGCGTCCGCGCAGTCCGGCTCCGGAAGGATGGCGAGGTATTTCGCCACTCCTTTTCGATAAGCCACGACCTCGGAACAAGAAATTGGATCGCCCGAAGCCTTGCGTAAGTCAGCCACCGGGCGCACTCCCGCCAGCAAAAGATAGTCGCGGAGCAGCGCCAAGCGCCCAGCCTGGGCCCCCGACTTCCGCTGGCGTTCGTAGTCGCTCATCCAGAAATTCAAAGTGATGGAGCGGCCGGAGCCAAAGCGATTATCAATCAGGAACAGCGTGTTGTCGCCCGCGCCGCCGGAAGCAAGTCCCGCTGCCGCGCCGGGCTGGCCGGTGGTGTTGCGCAGGCTGGCATCGGCGGGATGCACCTCAAATTCGGCGGGTCCGTTGCTGAGCGCGACTCGCAGCTTTGCTACTGGCGAGTCGTCCGCTGCCGACCGCACCTGAAGCCTCTGCACGCCGAGCACGTCGTCGACCCGGCCCGCCGCCTGCCAGCGCGCGTGACCATTCATCAGGCCGGTTTCGACGTCGCTGAGAAGCAGCCCGCCATTCTGCACGAACTTCCGCATCGCATCCGCCTCCGAGTCTGAAAGCGCGATGGAATCCGGCAGAATCAGAACGCGATAGTTGGCAAGCTTCCCTAGGTCGATCTGCTCGGTTGTCAGCAGATCGTATTGATAGCCGGCGTCGTTCAGCGCCTGCAACCAGGCACTCCGGTTCTGATGAAACCGCTTGAGATGCGCCGACGTGGAATCGCCGTTCGAGACCTCGTGGGGCATGATGCGCCCATCGGTGATCCATTGGCCGCGCACACTTAGGAGCGAGTAGTGCACGGCGATCCCGCAATTCTCGCGCTCCGCCCCGCGCAGCAGCAGCGAAAGACCTTCGTTCCTGAACTCGTTGATGGTCTCACCCAGGTCGCGGCCCTGCTCGGTCAGCGTCAGGTCCGCGTTGAGCGCCGTGTAGTGCCAGAAGAGCGAAGCGCCCGTGTGCCCGTGGAATAAGCGATGCCAGAGCTGGTGGCGCAGCACCTTGCCATGGTCCTGATAGCCCGTAAAGCCGGTCAGGATCAGTCCCGGACGCATGGTGCGGTGCAGATCGTCCTGGTCGCCGTCGGAATACGGTTGCAGGTAATCCACAATCTGATCGAGACGATACCAATTGACGGCATTGGAGGGCCCGGGCACTTGCGTGCCGGAGATACTGGGGCGCGAGCCGGGATCTTCCTGCTTCACCGTCTCCGCCGCGACTTGCAAGGCGTTGGCGAACACCTCCTCCATGAATGTCCGGTGATCCATCCATCCGGCGTAATTGCCCTTGGCCTGCGCCTCGGCGGTGGTGAGGGGAACGACTTCATCCCAGCTTGCGAACTTGGTCTCCCATTCCGCATTCAGAAGGCTCAGGCTTGGGTAGCGCGTTTTCAGCCACTCGCGGAATTTCTTCAACGCCACATCCGACCAGGAAAGGTCCAGCGGGTCGCCATACGCCGTCAGCGAAGATTCGTCCGCCAAGTACCACGCCAGCGGACGGAATGGTTTGTATTTCTCCATCCCGCTGCGCAGGATGCCGCGCAGCTTCTCCAGCCATGCGTCATCGGCGAGCTCGGGGTCGCGCGCCAGATAGCGCTTGTCGCCGGTTTCGAGGAACTTGTCCTTGTTCTCAAGATATTTCTGCCGGTAGTGCCAGTAAACCCCGAACCCCGGAGTGTCAACCTGCCGGATCAATCGGAAATTTCGCACCGGGTCCTCGACCACCGAGATCCCGGCCTTGCGGAACTGCTCGTCGAGCGTCGGAATCCAGGGCTGATAGCTGGGCGGGCCGTACCACGGCATGATGAACTCGTAGGCGCCGAATTCCCGGTCGAGGCTCTGGAAATTCACCCGCACCTGTTTCCGGTCGATCTTTCTGCTGCCGTCCGCATCGAGCAGGGTCAGGCGCACCCAGCCGATG